>JAUWHX010000077.1 GCA_030605695.1 bacterium
GATAGAATCAGGACGCCACTTTCCGAGCAGATTGTCCAGAGCGAATCGCCTCCGAAGGTGAAAGCCACTTGCACATCGCCAGGGCAGGTGCGGATAGATTGGTATCGGAGTCAAGTGGGCACGGATAGCGAGGCAAAACCAAAAGGGATAGATGGGGTGGCGATTTGGTATGCTGAAGGCGGGATTCCAAGTGATAATGCTCTGTGGCGGTTCTTGGCTCTTGATACCAATTCGCCGTATATTCATAGTGTGGGGAATGATGCGACTGTGACATTGGCTTACAAGGCACAGTGGTTTGACAAGCGGAAACGAATGGGAGCATTTGGTAACCCGGTAACTGTGGCGGTAACAGGATAGTAAGGAGTAGGCAATTAGTACAAATTTATCACGAAGACACGAAAGGACGAAATCACGAAATTCTTTAACAATAAAAAATTATAAACTTTCGTGGTTTCTGAATTTCTTGATTTTCGTGATAAAAAAAGAATTGGGGTTATTTATCTCAATGCGAAGCGGATTTTGACTCCGTTTGGCTCTATTTGGAGTCCGAATCCACTTTCAGGTAAATGGGTTGCTATTATTGCTGATGCCACACGGTTTAATATGGCGACACCTACGCAATAACTTGCATTTTGCAGGACACTACGCTTTTTCTTTCTTAATTCCCGATATTCATCCCACTTCTGTTCATCAGCCCATTTCCAGGCAACAGTATCTGATAAACTGTGCTCCTTTTCATACTTTTCCTGAGCTTCTATTTCAGGATACATTGCTCTCGCATCTTCCTTTACGGATAGATTATAAGCTTCTAAATTCGGATACCACTCGACAGCATCGTAATAGTCTTCCTCTTTTCCGATAAGAGCCCCTGAATTTGAATGAGCGTGTAAAATATAGTCGTCTTTGAGAACACCAGCGAACCATCTTGCTCCGAAAAATGCACTCCAGATAGTAGCTTCTATTGCATAAGCTCTTATCGCACTTTTTTTGTGTCCCATATATTGCTCGCCAAGTCCGGGAAGCAATAAAGAGAGAGCAATCGTTTTTTTCTGAGATTTATGTTCAATCACAATCCCAGACGGAGATACTCTCTCACTTCTCCCTCCATAAATTGCGGTGGTTAAAAGTATTGCAACTACTGTGAAAAATAGTTTCTTCATCTTTTCTCCTTATCTATTTAATTTATTTCACTACTGCGAATTTCTTGAAACGGGTATTGCCATCTACTTCTACTCTCAATAAATAAACGCCACTCGGAATATCAGGGAGCAAGACATCTTGATAATTCTTCTTGCCGATTTTTCCCTTAAGCTCGCTGACTACCTCGCCAGCAAGGTTTATTATCTTTATATCTACATCTTTTGCATCTCCACTAAAGTAATGCACCCATCCCCTGTCTCTTATTGGGTTTGGATATACATAGAAATCACTCGTCTTAAATACGCTTGCTGGAGAAGGCGAAAGTGGAGATAGCTTTTCATATATTCCATTATTAGCCGAGTTGCGATGCAAGCTGGGCCAGAGCAAGTCATTTGCTTCACCGACACTCCAGCCATAAAGTTTGCCATCATCACAACCTACGATAATCTCGCGTGTTATTAAACCGGCATGCTCAGGGAATTGTAAATTAGCGAGCAATGGAGTAGAATAAATTGCCCCGCCAACCGACAATGGAAAGCCGGAAACCAAATCTCCTTTATTATTGTAAGCAAGAAGCTTTCCATCAGGGGAACCAATGATAATTTCGGACTCAATACCACCACTCCCAGGAATTGACGGAGACGTTTCAAATATCGTTCTTCTAATTACAGGAGATGATTGTAAATCCTTACTTGCTCCTGTATTTACAGGAAATCCCGGGACATTTGCACCATTATTATTAAGCACATAAATTTTATTGCCTGCCGCAATCACTATATCTAAAAATTTATCTCTATCAATATCAGCCAAAGCAGGAGATGAATAAAAAGAAGTATCATCTAAAACCCTCTCCCATTTTATTTCCCCATCTTCTGATACACAATAAACTTTCCCATCACCTGTATTTACAATAATCTCAGGAGAGCCGTCTCTATCTAAATCACCAACTACAGGAGATGATGTTGTGCGTGAAAGGCGGGGCTTAATTGCAGTCCACTTTGTTGTGCCATCCTGCGATATAGCCCAGAGCTTACCATCCATAGCACAGGCATAAAGTGTTTGAGAGGTTGAATCCCAGACTGGAGTAGCCCATATCCAGTCATGTAAATCTTTAGTCCATAAGGTATCTCCACTTCCATCAAATACACGTAATCTGCTATCTTCTGAGCCAAAAATTATCTCATCCTTACCGTCTCCAGTAATATCTGCAAGGAGTGGAGCACCTATAATTGCTCCGTCAGTTATGCTGTCCTTTGCAAAAAGCTGATTCCCATAAACATCCCAGGCACACAATTTTCCTTCTATTTTTCGGAAAGTATCTGACTTTGCTTTATTATACTTGACAAGTGCTTCTCCTTTTCCATAGATGTCACGCCAGACTACAAATGGGGTTGTTACTATATCCAAAACACCGTTTCCATCAATATCTCCAATAGCAATAGATGAAAACAGATTGGTGCCAAAAGGATTTGTGGCACCTGGTTTAGCGAGTGTAGTATCTGCCCAGAAAAGAGTGCCATCAGAATGATATGCATAAATCACTCCTCCTACAAATGCAGTATTTCCACCTCTTACAATTTCATTCGTATCCAGGACTCCGGTAAATATTACGGGCTTGCCATCAACTTCTGCAATATTAGGCGAATTTACATCAAAAACTCCTCCGCAGTTCACAGGAAAGTTAGCATATTTCATATCAAACTTGACGGAGAAACTCATCATTGTATCGGGCTTGCTGATGTTATATATAGAAATATGGGAGATTGAGCTTGAATTATCGTTTGTGTTTGGAGCTGTATAGGGCGTAAATTGAGCATTATTTCCATCATAAAAGACATCCCATTTTGAGCCATAGAAGAAAGCTTCACCATCAGTCGCAAGCCAGGGTGGGATTTCAAAATCCTGAATTCCATCTGCCTCTTCCATATCCACTCCCTTTGGACTACCAACATTTATCTCGTTATATAATGAATCGGAGGCAATTTTATCTTCATCTATATGCCAAATAGCAAGTCCTCCCATCCCGGAATCAGGTGGCAATCCCCAATCATAATACCCGCTAAATGAGGTAAGGATTCCATCTTTCCATACCCGTATTCCAGTTGAATCAATATGCAAGATAGAGTCCTCAGAATACTCAAATTTATAAACCGTAGTATCTTTTGAGACATCTACGAATCTCTCCTCTACAAGGAAATACTCTTTTGTGTTTATAGGGACCTTATAAATTTTGGGGGTAGTTACATTTGTATCCAGACCACATCTCTGATAAATAGATACCGAAGTAGTGTCTTTAGTAAGTTCAATAGGTTTTACAAATCCGAGATGCTCTGAGTTCCAGGCACATATAGCAGGAGGCAAAAGTCCGTTCAAATTCCAGTTCCCCGTTCCCATTAAAGCCCAGCCCCCAATTCCCATACTCTTGCCCGATATATCATATAAGTCAAATAATCCGAGTTGGTGTCCAAACTCATGACAAAGTCCACCTTGCAAAAATCCATACATCCCATCCTGACAGGCAGTTTCAGAATATAACATACCATCTACAATAGGGACAGTTCCTCCATCTGTCCAAATCGGTTGTCCGAAGTATCCATCAATTCCTGATATAAAGCAATCTGGGATATCGTAATTTGAGTCCCCAAAATAATCTGTTTGCCACGATGCACCTGCGTGAAAAACAATTACTCCGCCTGAGTTTCTGGCATATTTTGAAAAATCTATCTCAGGGCTCTCTTTATCACAAACTGAAACTGCATCCTTGAAAAGTGTTAGTATTCCTCGCATATAATTTTCTGGGTCTCCGTAATAAGTTAGCTTATAAGGAAGCTTATAAGATAGAGATTCAGCTTCAGGAACAACCTTATATTCTACCCATAATTTGTGTCCGGAAATATCCCAATAGTAGTTTTGCAGGAATTCTAATAGGTGTTCAAAGTACCTTTTCGTATGAGGTGGGTCATAGTAAAGATTATGATATCCTTTATCTCCTACAATTGAATCAAATGGTGAGAAATAATTATCGTTTCCTACCCAAGAAGGAGGATTAGCTCGCCGATTAGTTTTATGTCCCAATGAATCATACGGATATTCATTTCCATGAATATCCATTAGCCCGTTTCCTGTAGTACCAGTTTCAGTATCTGGTTGAAATTCAACTCTTATTCCAAGAACATAGAGTGTATCTACTCCCTGTTTCCCTTCCCTTAAATTTTTAAGCAAGTCTCTGGTTGATGGTCTTGAGATATATCGTTTGAGCTCAGGTTGTTCCTTAAGTAGTTTATTCCATTTCTCTTGGACGAACTTTGCTCTCTTTATCCCAAGTTCTTTTGTTTGCTTAAGTTGGTCTATATCACTTGCCCATGTTCTACAAGAGCACAAGTATACAAAAATACAAAAATATAGAGTTTTTCTCAACATATGTTCCTCCGATATTCTAATCTTCTGTTTCTAAATGTTTTCATACTTGCTTACTCTCCCTTCGACTATGCTCAGGGTAAACGGAGGGAGAGGGATTCGAACCCCCGTTCCTAAATAGGAAACACGATTTCGAGTCGTGCGCCTTCGTCCACTCGGCCACCCCTCCAGTGCCTTGCCGATAAGGATTCATAAGGTTTTGCTTTTTCCAAAAATCTCTTTGTGCCAAATTTGCGCTACTCTCATACTCTCATTTGGCTTTCTTAACCTCATCATATTCATTTTATTATTAAATTTAAAGCTTGTCAATAAAATAAAAGTCTTCCACAAAATTTTTCTTTTGTATAAGCAATGGAATTTTATGCTATTTTTCTTGATATACGATGAAAGTATAAACCACAGAGGTCACAGAGTTTATGGAAAGAGAGCACAGAGAGTTTAAGATAAATCTTTTCTCTGTGTTCTCTGTGGTTCAAATTTTCTCTTGACATCAGTTATTTGAGGATTATTTATTGAAAGATGAGTGCTTTTTTATTACTATTACTCCTGAATCATATTGATATAGCGAAGGTAAGTGGGGTAATTCATCCTCCGACTGCTGAATATACTCTGAAAGCAATTAAACAGGCGGAAGAAGACGGAGCAGAATGCCTCATAATTGAGCTTGACACTCCGGGTGGGCTTGATGAGTCAATGCGAGAAATCACAAAAGCTGTTTTAAATGCAAAAGTCCCAGTAATTGTTTATGTTTATCCAAGCGGAGCGAGGTGTGCATCAGCAGGGGTCTTTATTTTGCTATCATCGCATATTGCTGCAATGGCTCCGGGAACAAACATCGGGGCAGCTCATCCTGTAGCAATGGGTGGTGGCAAGATGGATGAAACGATGAAAGCAAAGGTAGAAAATGATGCGGTTGCTTACATAAAGTCAATTGCTAAAAAGAGAGGGAAAAACGAGGAATGGGCTGAGAATGCAGTTCGCAAATCTGTGAGTGTAACTGCAGACGAGGCACTGGAGCTTGGAGTAATTGATATTATTGCTGATAATTTGGAGGAACTTTTAGACAAACTGGATAGCTTGGAAGTAGAGCTTGAGAGTGGAACTCAGGTGCTCAATACTAAGGGTGAATCCACAAAAGAGATTGAATGGAGTTTCAAGGAAAAGTTTTTTTCTAAAATAGCTAATCCAACCATAGCTTATATGCTTTTAATGATTGGGATGTGGGGGATTATACTTGAATTTTCTCATCCTGGAACATTCATTCCAGGTGTAGTTGGTGGAATTTCGCTAATACTTGCATTTTATTCTTTCCAGATATTGCCTATAAGCTATGCAGGAGTGGGACTTATTGTCCTTGGGTTTATTTTATTTATTATGGAGGTACTAACGCCAACTTATGGACCCCTTGCAATAGGAGGTGTTATCTCATTGGCTCTTGGCTCGCTGATGCTTATAAAGGTCAAAGCTCCATTTTTGCAGATTTCAAGAGTTTCAATAATCGTAGCAGTTGCTTTAACTGGGTCATTCTTTGTTTTTGCATTGGCTATGGCATTCAGGACAATGCGAAGGAAACCAATTACAGGAAAAAGAGGACTTGTAGGAGAAACAGGAGAAGTAAAAGAGAGAATTGAGCCGAGTTTAGAAGGAAGGGTTTTTATTGCAGGAGAATGGTGGAAAGCAATAGCAGACGAAACAATAGAAGTTGGAGAAAAAGTGAGGGTAGTAGAGGTAAATAGACTTACTCTTAAAGTTGAGAAAAAATAGGAGGGATTTATGAGTATACCGATAATAGTGTTTATTGTATTTTTTGTTATAATAATCCTTGCTAATGCATTGAAAGTGCTCTCAGAGTATGAGCGAGGAGTAGTGTTTCGGCTTGGTAGATTTGCAGGGGTAAAGGGACCTGGACTTGTAATTATTATCCCATTTATTGATAGACTTGTTCGAGTCTCATTAAGAGTAATTACTCTTGATGTCCCATCTCAGGATATAATAACCCGGGATAATGTTTCAGTAAAGGTGAATGCAGTTGTTTATTTTAGAGTTATAGAGCCAGAGAAAGCAATTATAGCTGTTCAGGATTATCTCTATGCTACCAGTCAGATTTCTCAAACTACTTTAAGAAGTGTTCTTGGGGAGTCAGAACTTGATGAGTTACTTGCCAGTAGAGATAAAGTTAACAAAGAGCTACAGCGTATAATTGATGAGCAAACAGACCCCTGGGGGATAAAAGTATCTCTTGTTGAGATAAAGCATGTTGACCTTCCGGAAACAATGCAACGTGCTATGGCTAAACAAGCTGAGTCAGAAAGAGAGCGTCGTGCTAAAGTAATCCACGCAATGGGCGAATCAGAGGCATCTGAGAAACTCAGAGAAGCATCTGATACTTTAGCCAAAGCTCCGAGTGCCTTGCAACTTAGGTTCTTGCAAACACTCTCGGATGTAGCAGCAGAGAAGAATTCTACAATTATATTCCCGCTACCTATAGAGCTTATAAAACCTTTGCTTGGGAAAGATTGGGCAAAGAAAGATTAAGATAAATAACTATTAAGTAATTAAGTCTTGGGACAGAGATAGCAGAAGTTCTGTTTCTATATAACATATGTACGAATGACTAAAGACTTAATCCAGATTTTTTAGATGAAAGTTCCGCTTTTTTTCTTATTACTCTTCTTCTTTAACCAGGATGAGGATTTCAAGTTTGCTATGGGTCTATTTAACGATGGAGTATATACACTTGCACGGAAAGAGCTTATAGATTTTGCACAAACTCACCCAGAGTCTGAACTTCTCCCGGATGCTAAATACTTTGCCGCAGAGTGCCTATACCGACAAAAACAATATAGAGATGCTATTCAAGAATTTGAGCTTGTTCATACATTATATCCAAAGTTTGCGATTCGTGCGTGTATGCGCACAGGACAGGCTTATTATGAGCTTGGGGTAATAGATTCAGGTATTGTAATATTTGAAAAAGTACATGACCAGCTTCCAGGTGAAGCAGATTATTGGCTTGGTGAAGGATATTTTAAACTTGAAGAATATGAAAAAGCCATTGAGTATTACAAGCTTGTAGAGAGTGGAAAGTATGAGCAATATGCTTTATATTCTATTGGTTTTTCTTACCTCAAGCTTAAGAACTACGAAGAAGCTATTTCCTGCCTTAATGGTGTGACCAATAAATCCTTGCTCCCACAAGCTGAATTTCTTGTTGCATCGGCGTTTTACGAAAAAGAAGATTATGACGGAGCTATTTCTAAGCTACAACAAATTAAAGGAAAATATGAATCTAAAGCAGGTTTCCTATTAGGCGAGATACTTTATAAAAAGTCAAGATTTAATGAAGCGGTGAAACAATATGCTAAATGTCATACTCCTCTTGGAATTTCTGGTTTGGCAAAAAGTTATTATGCTTTACGCAATTATACAAAAGCTCTGGAGCACTATAAAAAACTTCTTGCGTACGCAAATCACAAAGCCGATGCAATTGAATCCATCGGAAGAATATATTATGAGCAAAAATCGTATAAAGAAGCAATAGAGTGGCTGGACAAGGGAATTACTTATCCTGCAAAACTTATGGCTGGTAATTGTTATTTTGAGATGGGCAAGTATAATCTTGCTTTTTCAAGATACGATTCACTTTATCAAGTTACTCATAAACAGGAACCACTTTATCGGATGGCACTTTCGTCTTACAAACTTAAGGAATATGAAAAAGCGAAAAAGTTACTATTAGAATGCCAAACTTCTGACCCAAAAGTATCCTTACTTCTTGGAGAAATTTCTTATAAGGAAGGAAAATACAGTGAAGCTCTTAAACATTACAAAGAAGCAAGCAAATCAAAATCTAAAGAGCGGGAAGGGTGGATAGGAATGAGAGCTTGTTATATTGCTCTCAAAAAGTCTGGAGAAGCTTATAAAGTGGCTAAACTGCTTGTTAATAAGTATCCAAGCAAAGAAACTTATCAGGAGTTTGCAGAAGCGGCTTACTTTAACAAGGAGTATGATGAGTCAGCCAAATATTATTCTCGTTGCAAGGGACCTAATGCTTTGCTCCGTGCAAGTAACATATACTATGAAAATGGCAAATATGATAAAGCAATTAATGGATTTGGAAACTTTCTTAAATCGTATCCTTTGCATAAAGAGGCGGCTCATGCGAAATACTTAATCGCACTCTCATATAGAAAAAAAGGAGCATTTACAAAATCAACTGACGAGTTAAAAGAGTTTTTGCATCTTTATCCCGGCACCACTTTCGAACTTGAGGTAAAATGTGCTATCGGAGATAACTTCTATGATGAAGGGAATTACAAAGAGGCAGAGCTTGCATATAGAGATGCCCTTCAGGGTTTAAAATATGATGAGAAAGCACTACGGCCAATCTATGGAATTCTGGACTCAAAACTTCAACTTGAGGGACTAACAGGTGCATTAACAGTAGCAAAAACCTATATCGAAAGATTAAAAAAGGAAACGGAACTTGCTGATAAATTAAGAATGAAAGCAGGAGATATGTGCTTTAATGAAGCAAAATTTGAGCCCGCGACCGTATATTATGAAGGAATAAAGGACTCAAAATTACTTCCTCTTGCGAATTATTCAACAGCAAATTGCTACAAAAAATTTGGCAAGCTTGAGGATGCGATAAAATACTTTGAGACTGTTATAGCCCGTTTTGCTAATTCAAAATTTGCTCCATTATCACTTTATGAATTGGGAGATATATCTTATACTCATAAAGAATATGAAAAAGCAATTGATTATTTAAATAAGCTCTTGCGAAATTATAAAGGATGGGAAAAAGAAGAAGAGGCGAAACTTCGTCGGATAATGTGTTATATAAAGCTTGAAAAAGCTGAGGATGCCGAAAAGGAATTAAGAAATCTTTTAAGCACAGGGAAGAAAAATAGAGTTTTAGCCAAGACAAGACTTGAACTTGCTAAATTACTCATAATTCAGGGAAAACTTGAAGATGCGAAACAGGAATTAACTCTTGTTCTTCGTAGTAGAGTTACAGAGCTATTACCTGAAGCAAAATATGAACTTGGAGGAATCTATTTTAAGCAAAAGCAATATGAACCTGCGTTAAAAACTTATCTTCAGGTAAAATATCTTTATGGTGAAAACAAATTCATAACTCTTGCTCTGTATGAAGCGGCACAGTGTGCTGAGAAATTAAATAACAAGGAAACTGCTAAGAAGTTTTATCAAATGGTAATAGAAAGAGGAGACAATCCTGACCTCAAGACTAAATCTGAGCAAGCATTAAAAAGATAACCTCCCTCTTTGCATCGCACGAAACTTCCCTTGACAGAGGAAAGTCCTGTGATATTATTTGGATATGAAAAAATGGATTGGGACCGATGAGTCAGGAAAAGGAGACTATTTCAGCGGACTCGTAGTGGCTGGAGTTATGGTTGATGAGTCCACTGCCTCAAAACTCAAGGAACTCGGAGTTAAAGATTCAAAAAGGTTGTCGGATTCCAGAGTTAAGGTGTTAAGTGATTCAATTAGGGAGATATGCCCTCATTCTGTGGTCTCAATAGGTCCAGAGAGATATAATGAGCTTTATTCCAGATTGCGTAATCTAAATCGCATACTTGGCTGGGCACACGCTCGAGTAATCGAGAATTTGGTCACTCAGACAAGCTGTGAGCTTGTTATAGCAGATAAGTTTGGAAATAAAAGATATATTGAGAAAGCTCTGATGGAAAAGGGCAAGCAAATAAGACTTGAGCAAAGAGAGAAAGCCGAATCTGACCCGGCAGTTGCAGCCGCTTCAATACTTGCAAGAGATGGATTTCTCAAAGAACTCAAAAAGACAGGAGATAAAATTGGAGTATTATTGCCGAAGGGTGCAGGAATACAGGTAGAGGAAATGGCACAAGATTTAGTAAAAAAACACGGGGAGGGCGTTCTTGGAAGCATTGCAAAGGTTCATTTCAAGACAACTCAAAAGCTAAAAGCGAATTGCTCTTCTCCACAGGATTCTGCAAATTGGGAAAAAGCGGAGAGATTAGACAGAATATGGGCTCCCTGGAGGACAAAGTATATTTTTTCTCCACTTGCTGAAGAATGTATATTTTGCGAGGCAGCGAAAACCGAACACCGACAACCGAACACCGACTTTGTCTTGTATCGCGGAGAAAAAGCATTTGTGATAATGAATATTTTTCCTTACAATAATGGGCATTTGATGGTTGCACCATATAGGCATACAGCTAATGTTGAAGAGCTCACACAAGAAGAAGTAGATTCACTTTTCAAGCTTGTGCAAAAATCAGTAAAGGTTTTAAAGGCAAAAATGAGACCTCAGGGGTTTAATATAGGAATGAATCTTGGAAAAGTAGCTGGTGCAGGAATAGAGGAGCATCTTCATATACATATAGTCCCAAGATGGAACGGGGACACAAACTTTATGCCCGTAGTTTCAGAAACAAAAGTAATCTCCCAATCCCTTGAAGAAGCTTATAAGTTGTTAAAAGAGGGGTTTACTAAAATTTAATTGTGTGATGGGAAGAAAAGAACTGTTAAACTATTTGAAAGGATTTCATGCGAACGACTTAAAGCAAATTGAGGAATTTAAAGAAGTTTTAGTAAAAAACATAAATGTCTATACTGATACTTATCCCTACAGCAAGAACAAAGATGATGAGATTCTTCTTCTCTTTACGAAGAGAGCAAGACTATGTGGAGGTATTCTTTCTGAGTTGAATAAATTGCAGGAAGCTGCTCCATTGTATAATAAGATGCAAATTGTAATTTCTGATCTCTACAATAGAGATAAAGTGGACTATCACGAAAAGAACAGTTTTGATGTGATGCAAGTGAAATGTTTGGCAGAGACAGGCAAGAAACGGAAAGCCATAAACTTAGTTTGGCAAATCTTTAATGACTTCAGACACAAAAAGAAAGAAATTGTAGAGAAGTTAGAAAAATCATATCCGAGAGCTGTGGCAGATTGTTTGCTTTCTTTGAAGTCTTTGTGCCGATTTGCGAGAAGCCTATGTAATCAAATTGGTTTAACAAAAGAGTCCGGTGAATTTTACTATCGTGAACGATTACTTGAGAGATTTACCCTGAGACGTGGGGCAATTGATGATCGCATAGATTCAGACCTTCGCAATGAACATAAAGCACAATTTTCTGATTCTGCGCCCATGACAATTTACTTGGGGAGTTTTCTGAATGAAATCCAAGGATGGTGGAAAAGAATAAAGTTTCGTTTATCAGTATGTGGCAAATTGATTTTCAATTGGGGATCGTTTGTATTATGGGGATATGGAGAAAGAGTATGGCGGATTGTAGCTTGTATGGTTGGCATTATTGTCATTTTTGCTATAATCTTTTTCAAATTCAAATTCATTGATACTAATAATATGAGTTTATGGAATTGTCTTTATTTCAGCATAGTAACATTTACTACATTAGGATATGGTGATATTCGTCCTATGGATTGTGTAACTGCAAGATTAATTGCGAGTATAGAAGCTTTCTTGGGCGCCTGTGGAATAGCCCTGTTCATATTTGCCTTGGGGAGAAAAGCAGATAGGTGAGTAGAATTATTGCGAATAGCAAGTTTGATGTTTAAATGAACTGGAAATCGTGTCTTTATAAAGAGCATCCGAGGAGAACGGTGTTTCTTGTATTATTCTTGATTGGGATTTGGGTAGGAGTATATTTCTCTTTTGGGCTACTCTGGATGATTATTGCACTGATTTTACTTGGAGGTGGATTACTTTCATATTGGTTGCCGACTTATTATTTCTTGGATGAGGAAGGTATAAAGATAAAAGGAATCGTATTAGAGAAAATAAAAAAATGGGAAGAATTCAGGTCCTATTATAAAGATAAAAATGGAGTATTCTTGTCTCCATTTGCTAAACCAACTCGGCTTGAGAATTATAGAGGAATTTATATAAGATTCAATAACAACGCTGAAGAAGTAATAGATTTCATAGCTACTAAAATCGAGAAAACCACAGAGAATTGATATCTTTAAGATAAGATGAATTACATTAAAGAAGCTTTGAAGCTTGCAAAACGGGGGCTTGGCACTACTTCACCGAATCCAATGGTAGGAGCTGTTATAGTGAAAAACGGGAAAATTGTTGGCAAGGGGTATCATAAAAGAAAGGGTGAGCCACACGCTGAAGTCATTGCCTTAAAAGAAGCTGGAGCAATTTTTAGCAAAGGTGCTACCCTTTATGTAAATCTTGAGCCGTGTTGCCATTTTGGGACTACTCCTCCTTGTACTCAAGCAATAATTGATGCAGGAATTAAAGAAGTTCATATAGGAATTAAAGACCCTTCTCCCTGGGTGAATGGCAAAGGGATAAAAGAGCTTAAAAAAGCTGGAATCAAGGTAATACTTGGAGAATGTGAGCACGAGGCGAATGAGTTAAACGAAGCTTATTTCAAATGGGTGAAAACTGGCATTCCGTTTGTCAATTTAAAAGCGGCTATAACTCTGGATGGCAAAATTGCTGATTCAAAGGTTCAAGAGTTTAAAGGTTCAAATAAGGATTCTCGTTGGATAACAAATGAGCGTTCAAGGAGATTTGTTCATAGATTGCGTAGTCAGGTAGATGCAGTTATGATTGGGGTAGGAACTGTAATAACAGATGATCCGGAACTCACAGTAAGATGGGGAAAAGGCAAGAATCCAAAACGGATTATACTTGATTCGCATTTAAGGATTCCGAGAGATGCAAAAGTTTTAGGTGATGGATGTATAATTGCATCCATTAAAAAGCCGACAGTCGACAGTCAACAGTTAACAGTTTGGCAGATTGAAAAAGATGCTAACGGAAGAGTGGATATTTTGGAGGTGTTAAAGCGTGCGGCGAAAGAGAATATTCAAAGCATCTTGATAGAAGGGGGAAAAGAAGTATTTACAGAAAGCTTATCCAGAGGAATTGTTGATAAGGTTTACTTCTTTATTGCTCCGAAGCTTCTTGGCTCCGGAGTGCCTGTTATAGGAGATTTGGGGATTAAGAAATTAGAAGATGCACTTTCTCTAACTTCTGTGAAGTTCAGGAAATTTGGAGAAGATGTGCTTATCGAAGGGAATATACAATAAAGAGAAATTCACCACAAAGGGACAAAGACACAAAGTCCATAGGATTTGATGAATCAAATCTCTACATTTTGTAAAAGAGGGAATTGCAAAAGACTAATTTAATCCAATTGCTTTTCGAACTGCTTTCTCGAGTTCAGCACTGATGTCTGGATGCTCAATTAAAAAGTTTGACGCATTATCTTTTCCCTGACCAATTTTCTCTCCTTTATATGAGAACCAGGTTCCACTCTTTTCAACAAGATTATGCTGGGCGCCAATATCAAGAAGCTCACCTTCTTTTGAAATTCCTTTTCCGTAGATAATATCAAATTCAGCATCCCTGAATGGAGGGGCAAGCTTGTTCTTTACAACTCTGACCTTTAGGTGACTTCCGATAGGTTGCTCTCCTTTTTTGATAATGCTGGCACTTCTGATATTTAATCTCATAGTAGTGTGAAACTTTAATGCAAGGCCTCCCGGAGTGGTCATTGGGTTGCCAAAGAATATCCCTATTTTGTATCTTATCTGATTCATAAAGACAATACATACTTTAGTCTTTGATACCGCTCCTGTGAGTTTCCTAAGAGCTTGAGACATAAGTCTTGCCTGGAGTCCCATATGAGAATCTCCCATTTCGCCTTCAACTTCAGCTCTTGGGACGAGTGCGGCGACAGAATCAATAACGATAGCATCAACAGCTCCACTTCTTGTAAGGGTTTCGGTAATCTCAAGTGCTTCTTCGCCTGTATCCGGTTGTGATATTAAAAGGTTATCAGTATCTACACCTAACTTTTTAGCATAAGCAGGGTCAAGTGCGTGTTCTACATCAATAAATGCAGCAACTCCTCCTTTTTTCTGGGCTTCTGCTAAAATATGCAATCCAAGTGTAGTTTTCCCTGACGCCTCCGCACCGAATATTTCTGTAATTCTGCCACGAGGCACACCACCTATTCCCAGTGCAAGGTCTAATGCGATGGAGCCAGTAGAGATTACATCCTTAAATGTCTGGACTTCTTTTTGACCGAGTCTCATTACAGCACCCTTGCCAAATGTCTTTTCTATTTGTTTAAGAGCTTCATTTATAGCATGTTCTCTTGCCTCTTCCATCTATCCTCCTTTCTCCTTTTTAGTAATCGGATTAAACGGATTTAACTGAATCTGCTTTATCCTCTAAATCCGCTTGCTTATCTTAACCAGTTGCTATTTATTTCAATAGTACGAGTTTCTTTGTGGCTCTGAAATCCTGGGCTATCATTCGGATAAAGTAAATTCCTTGAGATAGTTTAGTTCCATGGTCTGATTTCCCATTCCATTTCAGATTATAGAATCCTGCTTTCTGCTCACCTGACACAAGTGTTCTAACTGTTCTTCCAGTCACATCATATACTTTGATGCTCACTTTAGCAGGTCTTGGGACTCCATATCTGACTGTGATTTCACTTTTTGCTACAGGATTTGGATATGGGTGTGAAAGACTGAATACTCTGGGAATAGGTGGAGTATCAGGCTCTTGTGTTCCAGCTTCTACTCTCTTGGAGTATGTATAAAAACCAGCTTGCTCAATATAATCAGTATCCTCAGATTGCCCTGTTACTGATTGCCCAGCCGCACTTTTCAAGATATAGTGCTCCGAACTTGAGCTACCACCTGCATTTGAGAATGTGCTCTTTGTCATCACATAATTGGCACAAACTCCAGAGCTTGCAAAAAAGAGTGAGATTAAAATCCCATACTTCATTTTACACCTCCTGAAAATTATCATAATTACCTTTCTAAATATTCAATTACAAGAGTCGTATTCCTTATATGCGGAATTCCTGTGCCCCCCATGCCATCATCCTGTGCTTTTAAGTATAACTTTATAGAATAACTAGATTCTGCAGTAAAACAACAAGGACAGGGAAGGCGTGGAGAAACATAAGTGGTAAAATGGGTACCATACATATACCTAGGAATAGAGTCTTGCTCCCATCTACAATAGGTTTGCCAAAAAACATAATCTCCCATATTTGGTGCATTAACAATCATACCTAAAGACCCACCAGTAATACCATCTCCACTCCTTTTCATATCACATAATATTGTCAATTTTGTAATCACAGTAGAGTCGGTTGGTGGAGTAAAATTGAAAGTTTTAACTTCTGTCCAGTCCAGATTACTCGTTGTATATTCTGTGGCATCACTTTGTATATTGAGTTTCATCCCTCCTGACACTCCTCCTGCTACATAGTCAGCAGTATCTGCATGGTTTGCTTGTGCTACCTCACCGTCTACATTAGCACCTGCTATATAATTAGTGGTATCCGCATATACTGCATTATTGGCATTTTCCGATCTTATTGCATATCCTACCGAGACCAATTTCTTCCTCGGAGAAAGCGTATCAGTCATAACTTGTATCTCAAGCCATAATGGGTCGCCAGTAAATATATTTGTTGGCAGAGGATTTGTCTCACCAAGATAGACATTGAAAATCCCTTTATCAACAGGAATAGCAATATGTGATTCATTCCAGATAGGGCTTCCTCCAGTAGATGAGGTATATAGTCTAAAAATCATACCCAGTATATCTGTAACTCCCATTGTATCAGTTGTATCTCCAAGCCATCCTTGATAGTTAATCTCAGTTGGGACACTACCATTCTTGGCTTTAACGGTATTTGCTGGTTTTACAACTGACTTTGCTTGTCCATAGGATTCTGCGAACAATTTACAGGATGTGGATACACCCCAAATTAAAACAGCACTTAATAAATATTTCATCGCTCCTTCTTTTGTAGGAATATTTTTCTATTTCCTACACTCTTTCCAAATTGGAAGGATAAACTGTTAAATCTCAGTAATTGAAATCCAAGCATTAACCAATTACCATTTTTTCTCCCTTCTATCATATTTTACCTTCTTTCAATGCAATCTCTAACATTCATATAGTTGATGTCAAGAAAAAAATGAGCTTGACACTTACAAAAAATCATGGTAGTTTTACTATAAGTGTTTAGAGTATAGACGCAGGTAAAATATGAGAAAGCTTCTAATAATCTTAATTGTTATTTTTGCAGTCAGCATAGGATTTCATATTCACAGGAGGCACTCAACTGATTTCTTTTGTGTAGATGGAAAGACAGAAACGGATACTCGCTGGAGATTCAGTGAAGAGCGATATGAATTACTTGAAGATGGATTTAGAGTTGAGAGAGGCAATTTTTTATGCTACACAGAAGAGGTTTTTGAAGGTGGTTATTATATTCATAAGCTTAGAATTATGGGATTTCCTGTAAAATATCGCAAAGTTGATTTCGCTCGTGATTATTGTTGGGGTTTTCCCGGTATGCCCGGTGTAGAGTGGTTTAAAGGCTGGCCTTCTAAAGGGAGAAAAAGATTTAAAGAATATCTTCCAAGAGTTGGACTTTATAGAAAACGGTTAAAATAGAAGACTTAGACATAAATATCTACTAAGTATTCTATAAGATCTTGTTTCTTGTCAACCAATTCCTGCTCCACTACAGCGCGGGTTAGTTTTTGAATAAACTCATTCTGTTTCTCTACAGAATTTAGATATATATCAAATGTATCTATAGAAGAAATTTCCATTCTATCCCTCTATTATAATTATCTGCACAATGAACTGAAAACTTTAGCTTTTTTCCTTGAAAAATTTAGTATAAGTGTTTAGTTATAGTAAAATGAAACTCATAGATGTGCATTCTCATTTGCAGGACTCTGAATTTAATGAGGATAGAGAAAAAGTTATTGAAGATGCAAAATCAAATAGTGTTTCAAAAATCATAGTGTCAACTCTTGACCTGGAAAATGCTCATAAGACATTGGAGATGTTTAAAGCCCATAAATCTGTTCATATCACTATAGGTTGTAATCCTTGTATGCTTGATGAAAATGAAGTTGAGAAAATCCAAGAATTAGTGAGAAATAAAAGAAAAAAAATTGTAGGAATAGGAGAAGTAGGTTTGGACTATTATTATATTCAGGGGGAACAACGAAAGAAGCAGATAAAGATTTTTAAATCCTGGATTAGCATCGCAAAAGAAATGGATATACCATTGGTAGTTCATTCAAGAAGTGCAGGAAGATATGCTATTGAAATATTACTTGAAGAGGGATATCATAGCGTGTTAATGCATGCTTATGATGGAAAAGTAGGTTGGGCATTAAAAGGAGTGGAGAATGGGTTTTATTTTTCTATCCCTCCTTCTATTGTATATTCAATCCAGAAACAAAAAATCGCAAGAGCACTTAATCTTGATAATCTTATGTTAGAATCAGATTCTCCTGTTCTTGGGCCCTGGAGAGGCAAGAGGAATGAGCCGTCAAACTTAATATATACTCTCAAGAAGTTGTCCGAAATCAAGAAAGTTCCTGAGAAGGAAATAGCAAGAATAACATCACAGAACGCAGTTAATCTCTTCAAAATAAATTAGAAGTATCCAATAGTGGGTGGAGAGTAAGGGCGAGGTGACCTTGTCCCTACAAATCATTACAGTTTCTGTCTGGTGTTATTGCTTCCGCCTTTAAAAGTGGTGCAAGGAAAGGTCTATAATGAATTTCATTCAGCCTTTTATCTGCTCTTTTTCTTTTTCTTTCTGCAAATGCCTCGATTAGCGACAGGGTTTTTGATTTTTCAACACTAATCTCCTGGGAGTTCCCCTTTTTGTTTTCAATGTAGTCTTTGTGTAATGCTTCAGTATATATCCTCTGCCCTGTAACGGTTCTTGTCAAAACTGTAGTATATCCATCTGGAGAACCGAGTCCACCAACGGAAATATCAGCATAATCATTAGCAAAATCTCTACAAGCCAAACACGCCGGCCTTGCTATCTCTTCAATTTCTTTAAATGGAATATGCAGGGTTATTCCGGAATCCATTGTAATGACGAAATCCTCCTTAACATTTAATTTCACAATACCTTTTAGATTTATCCGATGTTTTTTGGTAAACCTTCTCTTCATCAGGTCGTCAAGAGCAAAGCTCTGCATACAAAATAAACCAATAGTAAATATAATTACATCGGAAGGTAAGATTCTCAATACTTGCATTTTTTTGATGGCTTGAATCTGACAGGGAGTTCCTACTACAGCTAATCTGAGAGGAGTTTTTGGAGCAAGTTCTCTAATGATTGGAATCGTAGGAACGAATGTTGTATATTCAGCACCCATTTTTTCAAGGTGATTAGTTTCTGAGAATTGAGAGCCAGCAGCTTGAATAAGTTCATCATGGGAAGTGGCTATTATTGACTTCCGGCTAAATAAACCTGTTTTTTTAGAAACAACCGCTCCATCAATAAGGTTGTTTTCTAACATATATAAAAGAAGCGAGGTTACTACACCACCATCAGTTGCAACTTTCAAAATGTTCTTATCTGTTGCTCTGGCTGAAAAAATATCCTGGTAAAGTCCTATCGGGGCTTTCCATCCAAATTCATCTTCTACTTCTTCCTTAAGGATATGAGTTTGGGGGCATATAAGGTAACATATTCCGCACTCCAGGCATTTTTCTTTATCTGCATATCTTGGGAAGCCATCTTCTCCCATTTCTAATGCCCCGATTCTATCTGCCGAACAGAAAGATACACACCCTCCACACCTATTACAAAGCCCTTTTTCTATTACTTCCTGCACTAGATTATCGAAGCCTATCTTCTTTTTTAATTTCATATTGCACCTCCTATAATCTTGCAAAATTGTTTTTCCTAAATAGCATATCTATCTTCTCTTTCCTAATAGTTTAACAATTTCTAAAAATTAATTAGATTTCTACCTCTCCGTATTCTACACATTTATTGTGTTCATTGAGTATCTGATTGTCAATGTAGCACACAAAGTTATTCTCTTTTGTTTTCTCCAATAATTTCCTGATATTTTCTCTTGCATAGTCTGATAACCTGATAGGCAAATTCATCAAATCCTTGCTGAGTTCTCTTTCAATTCTCCATATTGTTGGTTCTTTACCGTTGAGAAGAATTGCAGAATAACAGTCAGTGGTCTCTCTGATTTTGACAATAATAACTCGTGTA
>JAUWHX010000083.1 GCA_030605695.1 bacterium
GTATTGAAGGACCTTACCAAAAAAGAACAAAAAGTTTTGACTCTGAGATTCGGTCTTCATAGTCAACAGCCAAAAACATTAGAAGAAGTCGGACTTATATTTGATGTAACAAGAGAAAGAATACGTCAGATTGAACAAAAAGCCCTTAGAAAATTAAAATACAAAGAGAGAAGAAAAAAACTGGAACCTCTACTTGAGTTACTTGAGTAAAGAACTTACCACAAAGACTCAAAAGCACAAAGATTTTAGGAGAAATGGAGAATAGAAAGAAAGGGAGAATTTTAAATTCTTTATCTTTTTCTCCAATTCTCCTTGTAATTCTTCGTGTTCTCTGTATTTTTGTAACTCTGTGGTGAAATTAAAAATGTTCAAGACAAATGAAGTTGTAACTTGTTTTCTCGGATCGGATAGTAAAATCTTAATTTTAAAAAGGAGTAACCGCGTAGGGACTTACCCCGGAAAGTGGGCAGGTATATCAGGATATATTGACCCCACATCAGCTAATGCAACCCAGCAAGCATATAAAGAGATATACGAGGAAACTAGCTTAACAAAAGATGATATTAAACTTGCAAAAAAAGGCACTCCCCTTGAAATTATAGACCAGAATATCAAAAGAAAATGGATTGTGCACCCTTATCTTTTTCATATAAAAAACAAGGAGAAAATATCTATTGACTGGGAACACATTGATATGAAATGGATTTATCCCGAAGAAATTTCTCTTTACCCTACTGTTCCAAAGTTAAAAGAAGCACTGGAAAAGGTCTCAAATAAAATTATCCCTTGACAATTGAAAGACCAAAGGTTAAATTAGATACATAACTATACTCTCTGAGTTATTATATGCGTTTTTAGGAGCATCTTATTGTGCATAAAAAGTTTTCAATCATTATAATTCCAGATTCCGGTGGCAAAATAAGAACCTATACTATCTCGCGATTTGGTGCTCGTATATTGATAGGAGTATTTATTTGCATTATTGGAGGTACAGGATGGCTTATCTTTGAATACGGGAATATAGTTGAGAAGAGCTTAAGAATGAATGCTTTAAAGCATGAAAATGAAGAAATGCACAAAAAATATGCGAAATTAGAATTGTTTACTCAAGAGTTTGCTGAGTTTAAACATCGTACCAATAAAATAGCAAATCTCCTGGGTATCAGACAAGCACCTAAGCATTCATCTCCCAGAGTAGCAATTTCTTTTAGCTCCAACAACCCACCTTCTTCTCAAATAACCTCACCATCTTCTCAAGTAAAACCACCTGCTACTCTGCCTAAAGACCTCATTTCAAAGGAAAAAGAAGAACAATCATCAGTTCCCTCAATCTATCCAACGAAAGGATGGATTACTCAAAATTTCTCATCTACACATAACGGAATTGACTTTGCAGCTGAACTCGGAACTCCTGTATTTAGCACAATGAATGGGACTATTACTTTTACAGGGTGGGATGAAGCTCTTGGGAATGTAGTTAAAATTACAAACAAACAGGGATTTAAAACTGTTTATGGCCATCTTGCAAGAATAACTGCAGTAGAAGGAGTCCACATTACTACAGGCAACCTAATAGGGTTTGTAGGTTCAACGGGTAAAAGTTCGGCTCCTCATCTTCATTACGAAATATGGTTAAATGGAACTTTGCAAGACCCAGAACGTTATTTGATTAGGAGGTAATATGAGAGAACCAAAGAGTGGCATAACGAACATTATAGGGAAAGGGACTTCTATTAACGGAAAAGTTAAAGTCCTTGGAAGTATTCATATAGATGGAACAATTGATGGAAATATAGATGTTTCAGAATCTCTTATTATTGGCAAATCTGGAAAAGTTAAGGGAGAGATACATACGAAAGATTGCTTAATAGGTGGCAAAGTAGATGGCAATATCTCCTCAGATGAAAAAGTAGAATTCCAATCAGGGTCAAGTCTTAAAGGAGATATTAGATGCAAACGTCTTGTGATTGAGGAAGGTGTAGTATTCGATGGAAACTGTATTATGAGCGAAAAAGCTAACTCTTTCACAGGAAAGAGAGCTGTTCCTACCCGTCTTGATATTTCTTCTGACTCTCGGTCTCAAAACGATACAAAACGGATTGGAGCATCTATTAATTAACACTGAATTATTTTGTCGCTTTTCAAAGAAAGTATGCATAGGGAACATAATATGAAAATACTTCTCGTTTATCCAAAATATCTTGATACTTTCTGGGGTTTTAAGCACGCTTTAAAATTTATCTCTAAAAAGGCAACTCAGCCACCTTTGGGATTGTTGACTGTAGCAGCAATACTTCCAAAGGAGTGGGAGAAAAAACTTGTAGATATGAATGTGGCCACACTAATAGATAAAGATATTGAATGGGCTGATTTCGTCTTTATTAGTGCTATGTCTATCCAAAAAACATCGGTGAAAGAGATAATCAGCAAGTGCAAAAAAATGAATATCAAGATCGTCGCTGGTGGTCCCCTATTTACGACTGGATATGAAGAGTTTGAGGACGTGGATTATTTTGTACTTAATGAGGCTGAAATTACGCTACCATCATTTCTGGAAGATTTGAGAAATGGGTGTGCTAAACATATTTATACCTCTAAGGAATTCCCGGATATAGGAAAGACACCAATTCCACTCTGGGAACTTGTCAATATGAAAAAATATGTATCCATGAATCTCCAATATTCCCGCGGATGTCCCTTTAATTGCGAATTCTGTGATATAATTACTCTGTTTGGACACAAGGTTCGAACAAAGAGCAAAGACCAAATATTAGCTGAATTAGAAAGTCTATACTCCCGGGGCTGGAGGGGTGGAGTATTTTTTGTCGATGATAACTTTATAGGAAACAAGAGAAAGATAAAAATGGAAATCCTGCCAGCTGTAATTGAATGGATGGAAAGAAAAAGATATCCCTTCTCTTTTGACACACAAGCATCTATAGATCTTTCTGACAATGAGGAACTTATGCAATTGATGTTTAAGGCAGGGTTTAATTCAGTATTTGTTGGCATTGAGACACCGAACGAGGAAAGCTTGACAGAATGCAATAAGATTCAAAACAAAAATCGTGACTTAGTATCCTGTGTTAAAAAAATCCGGAAGTTTGGTTTAGAGGTGAAAGGTGGATTCATCATAGGATTTGATAATGACTCTCCTTCAACTCTTGAAAGACTTACTACATTTATTCAGGAAAGTGGAATTATCACCGCTATGGTAGGATTACTAAATGCTCCCAGCGGCACTAGACTCTTCCATCGCCTTACAAAAGAGGGTAGGTTATTGAAGAGTATGTCGGGCGACAATACAGGCTTTTCGATCAACTTTATCCCTAAAATGGATTACGAAACACTTATTAATGGCTATAAAAGAATTATCAGCGGAATTTACTCCCCGAAACCTTACTACGAACGGGTTACAAAATTCTTGAAAGAATATCAGCCAAGGGTACCTCGTTTCCATTTTGGGTACATCCGTTTCCATTTTGGCTACCCTGGAGCATTTTTTAAATCCCTATGGTTTCTGGGCATAAAAGATAAAGCAAGGGTTTATTACTGGAAGCTCTTTTTCTGGTCTTTATTCAGGCATCCACAACTTTTCCCATCGGCAATTACTTTTTCGATTTACGGATTCCACTTTCGAAAGACTTTTGAAAAATATTTGAAAAAAAGCTTCCCTGACACGGTACAAGTAACCAGTACTTAAATTGCTCTATAATTGAGTAAAATAGAGAGGAATGTAAAGTAAATAGAAAAGTTGTATTGACAGAAATATCAGGTATTATTGAAACAAATGGATAAGCATTTTATAAAAGAAGCACTTACTTTTGATGATGTTCTACTTGTGCCAAAGGCATCAAAAGTCCTCCCTGCTGACACAGACACAAGAACTCAGTTCACTCGCAATATATCTCTATCTATTCCTATAGTATCTGCGGCTATGGATACTGTCACCGAATCAAAAATGGCTATTGCATTGGCAAGAGAAGGTAGCATTGGGATTATACATAAAAACTTATCAATAGAGCGACAAGCACAAGAAGTAGAACGCGTAAAACGACACGAATCGTGGCTTATTCGTTTCCCATTTACTCTCTTTCCTCAAGAAAAAATATCTTATGCCCGTGAGCTAATGAAAATCCATAATATCTCGGGCTTTCCGATAGTTGATAAAAAGAATAAACTTGTCGGCATATTGACAAGAAGAGACCTGCGGTTTGAAAAGAATCCTGACAAATTAGTCTCCGAGATTATGACAAAAGATAATCTCATTACTTGCAAGCCCGGGACTTCTCAAGAAGAATCACGAACTATATTAAATAAGCACAAAGTTGAGAAACTACCCGTAGTAGATTCCAAAGGTATTTTATGCGGGCTTATCACATTAAAAGACCTAACTCGCAAGGAAATTTCTCCAGCTTCAACAAAAGATTCTCTTGGGAGACTTTGCGTAGGAGCCGCAGTTGGTGTTACGCAGGATACATTGGAGCGCGCTCGTGAACTTGTTCAATGCGAATGCGATTGCCTTGTGCTTGATACTGCTCATGCTCATTCTATTTATGTTATCAACACTGCTCGCAAATTAAGAAAGCTCTTTCCGGATACTGATATTGTTGTTGGAAATGTAGCTACTTCGTCTGCGGTAAAATCTCTTGCCGAGCTAAACATAGATGCTGTAAAAGTCGGCATAGGTCCGGGCTCTATATGCACCACTCGTATAATTGCAGGGATTGGAGTCCCTCAATTCACCGCTATACTTGATTGCGCCTCTGTGGCTCGGATTCCACTGATTGCTGATGGCGGAATAAGATGGTCAGGCGATATAGTAAAAGCTCTTGCAGCAGGGGCATCCACTGTTATGATTGGAAACTTGCTTGCAGGATGTGAGGAGTCACCAGGAGAGACAATACTTTCTGAAGGCAGAAGATATAAGCAATATAGAGCAATGGGTTCAATTGGTGCTATGGAACAAGGCTCGGGAGACAGGTATTTTCAGGAACACGCAAAGAAATTTGTCCCAGAGGGTGTAGAAGGAAGAGTCCCCTGCCGAGGTTATGTATCAGAGATTATTTATCAGCTTATTGGAGGACTGCGGTCTGGAATGGGATATTGTGGTGCACGAAATATCAAAGAACTTCAAAAAAAGAGAGAGTTTGTCCAAATAACCAAAGCCGGACAAGAAGAATCCCATCCTCACAGAATTACCATCACAAAAGAACCACCTAATTACTAAACCACAAGATTATTCGCAGAATCTCGCAGTCATACGACCCGTATGGGAGTCTGTGACCTGTGGATACAAGATTAACGCCGGAAACTGAAGAAAAATGAACCACAGAGAACACAGGAGACACAAAGTTTTCATAAGTCTTTGTGCCCTTTGTGGTTTAATATTGTATTTGTGTTAATCTGTGGAATCTGTCGCAGACTCTATGAGTGGTTGTTAAAACTTTTGGGAACTAATTTCGCGGTCAAGGTCTCTCTTTTTTATAGCTTCGCGCTTTTCGTATTGCCTTTTCCCATGACAAAGACCAATCTGGAGCTTCGCTATTCCACGCTTATTAAAATACAAAGATAGAGGAATAAGAGTATATCCCCTTTCAGAAACTTTGCTAATAAGGCGGTTAAGCTCACTCCTATGAAATAATAATTTACGAGAACGCTTTGGGTTAAGCTTCTCCCTTGAGTGAAAGTAATTCGCTATGTGCATACCGATTAAAAAAACTTCATTCTCATTCACCTGACAAAAGCTATCAGAAAGCGATACCTGTCCTTCTCTTATAGACTTAACTTCCTGTCCCCGAAGCACAATACCAGCTTCATATCGGTCAAGGATATTATATTCGTGCCGTGCTTTTCGATTCTCAACTTTCATTACAATTCATAGGACACAGAATTGAGTTTCAAGATAGAGATAGAGAAAAAACTCTGTCTCAAATCTCTATCTCTGTCTATCAAGTAATCTGCGTTTATCTGCGTCCAAAGAACTACTCGTCTCCGAAAATTTCAGCTTGGAATTTGTAAATTTCTGCTTCCTCCCAGGCATTTTTGGGTAACCCAGCTTTCCAGCAAGTTTGTTCAAGGAATCGGAGTTTATCCCATTTCTCTTCCACAGCTACTTGAGGAAGCAAAAGACCTGATTGTGCTTTATGCTTTATATAAAGCCCATCTCTGCCTACTTGAATTTCATCTATGGAATGCACCCTTTGGAGCTCACTGAGGACGGATATTTCAAGTTTAAGGTCAGGAAGTTCATCCTGAGTTACAGGAGAGAAGCGTGGGTCGTGTAGAGCCGCCTCAACTGCCATCTCTCTTATTGCTTGATATAAAGGTTTAACCGGTAAGACATAACCAATGCAACCTCGGAGTTCGCCGTGTTGTTTAATTGTAACAAAGCATCCTCTTTTTTCGTTAAGTTTTTGAGATTCTGGAGGTTTTATAGACTTATTAAGATTCTCTATTCCAGAGGATTCTGCTAACACACTGGAGATAATAGAGTTTCTTGCAAACTCAAGCAAGAGCCCTTTTTCTTCTCCTGAAAGTCCGCCAGGGTTTTTTATGACAAAGCTCGCATATCCTACTACATAGTTACTTGCTCCAGCTACATCTTGAGAATTTGTGGAATGAAGTAGTAAAGTCTGTCTTGCACCAAGTTCCTTTAATGCAAGCATAGATGTAACAATACATCCACCGCCACAGGCGATTCCTTCTTCACGAAAGCTTTGATGAAACTTTTCATAATCATATTGAGATATTAGAAATATTGATTCAGCAAGTGATTGCTTGCATTCTTCATAGCTATCACCATGATAAAAATCAGAGGACACAACTATAAGCACACGCTGTAGGGACAATTCACGAATTGTCTTTACGATAGCATCTGCAAGAATTTGGCAAGATCCAAGAGATTGGTCTCCCATACAAATTGGAACAATTTTAAAGTTCTTAAGAACTACTTGAAGCCAAGGGAGTTCTACTTCTAAAGAATGTTCTGAATTATGAGATGATATCTCATCAGTAATATATTTGTTTTGGGAGATAAGGTGTGTGACGAAGTTACTATCTATTTCTACATCTCCGAGAGGTGTGCGCCAACAGCCACTTGGATAAACAGATGCTCCTTTAAAAGCTACTTGATGAGAGGGACCAAGAATTATAACTGTATCGTATTTTTCTCCCTCAATCTGTTTAAAAGCATAAGCAGCGGTTTGCCCAGAAAAATCGTATCCAGCATGAGGAACGATAATCCCGTAAACCTTACCCTTTACTTTGGGAGTTTTAACTTCCTTAAGAAAAGATTGAATTTTGTATTTAAGGGTTTCCGGGTCTCCAGAGTAAAATTGTCCCGCCACAGCTGGCTCTCTTATCTTCATATCTCTCCCCCTTTACAACACTGCAGTTATTCGCCAACTCTTAATCCCCAGCGTGGGGTTTTCCTGTTTAAGTATCAAACCGTTCTTATAAATCCGCATTATTATAGGTACATCAACGGGAGGCCAAACTTTAAACCCCACTTCCTCGCCGGCACAAGTTCTAAAGGAATAATCCCATGGAAGAGAGATTTTTTCTCTTTCAAATGCAGGATCTTCTCTTAAATCGAAGATGGTAACTTCACACGTATCTTCGCTAGTAATTTCATATTTAACATCATAATACTGCTCTCCGCATCCATTAAGAAATAAGGGAACAAGTAAACTTAACCCTATAAAAAGTACAATTGATTTTAAAAATGTTCTCATCTTTCTCTATTTATTCTCCAAAAACTTGCGTTTTATAGACATAAAATTCTGTTCCTTCTTTCCATGCATCGGCTGGCAAGCCAGCTTTAAGGCAAAGATGTGCAAATATCTCCTCGCGAGTCCAACCTTCTTCAACTGGGACTTCAGGGAGAAAAGTTGCCCCACGAGCTCCTTTTCTCATAATAATGCCATGAACTCCTAATTCGTATTCACTTGCTGGAATTTGATGAACTTCGCATAAGTAAACAGACAATTTTATCTTAAGATTCTTAAGTTCTTTTTCAGAGACAGGCGGGAATCTGTAATCTTGAGTTGCAGCTGCAATCGCCATCTGAGGCACCAACTGGCAAAGTGGGGTATCGGCTTCGTGGTGTCCTATACAGCCACGAAGTTTTCCATCATTAGTTCTTAAAGTGACAAAAACACCTCTCTTTTTCTTAAGCACTGGCAAATCAGGCTCAAATGCTGGAACCTTTCTTGTCTTAACATAGGTTTCTATAGTGGTTCTCGCGATTATTAGAAGCTCTTTTTGGGCTTTGGCATTTAATGGTTCCCATTCCATCGCTCCTCCCTTGATAATAAAACTCCCATATCCGACAGTCCAGCCTGTGGTTTTTCCTGTTATATCACCTGAGTTTGTAGTATGCAATGGAATAACCTTATCTGCACCAAGTTTCTTACATACAAGCATTGATACGATTATAGCTCCACCTCCGCAGGCAGCATTTCGGTTCTGGAATGCTTCATAAAAGCCCTCAATATCATAGTTTTCTATAAGAGTAGCTGACTCTTGTGTGCTTTTTTCACACTCGTTGTAATCGTATCCGTGATAAAAATCAGATGATGCGACAAGCAACACTTTTTTGTCTCCTATAGCATTAGTTATAGCATCTGCGACTATCTTGCAAGTCTCAAAAGATTGGTCTATCATAACTATAGGAACAATTTTAAGGTCTCGAAGCACTGACTGGAGAAATGGGATTTCTGCTTCAACCGAATGTTCATCTATATGAGCCTCAGGAATGAACTTGATTATATCATCGTATTTAATAATCTTCTGTGCAATACCTGTATCTATACTTATAAAACCCAATGGCGTCTTGTAAACTCCATTTTGATAAACAGAGACCCCCTTGTTTTTCACTCTCGGAGTAGATTCTCTTTTGGGACCATGATAAGGACCTAAAATTATAGCAGTCTCAAACTCTTGTGTTTCCAGTTGTTTAAAAGCATAAGCTGCTGTCTGTCCTGAGAATACATATCCCGCATGAGGAACTATAATTCCATAGATTTGTAGAGACGAGGTTACCTCGCCCCTATCTTCTGGGACATTATCAAGAAAGCCCTTAATCATTTGGTGAAGGGAGTCTTTACTTGCAGGATACCATAAACCTGCAACAGCGGGTTTTCTGATATTTTCTGACTTTGGATTGCTTGAACTACACCCTAAAATCACTCCCAATATTATCGGTAGCAACTTCATTAAGGTAATACGTAGAGAGTATCTATATCTATGCCTGTTTTATCTTCTCCCTTTGATATAGAGATTTTCCCTTCATAGAAACCAATTGCATCAAGACTATCTTCATATTTCCATTCCTCACCGCTATCTGCCCATGCTATTACAAAATAGTCGCCGGGTTCAACAAGCTCAATCTTGTAATTCCCATTGGCATCTGTAGAAAGGTCAATCCTAACGGAGTTTGGGTCTATACTCTTGCCGGGAGTAAGAGAGTCTCCCAATGCTACTACTTTTATATCTTCTATTCCGGCTCCGTTCTTTCCCTGTGTTACTTTGCCTGCGATAGAGCCCTTTTCCGCAAGCTCTTTGCATCCTGCAAAGAGAATAACCACACCTATTAAAGCAATTATGTTACGCATAATACCTCCTTTTTCAGTTATTACTCACTCATATTACAAAGTCAAGTCTAAAATATACAAAACTCCGCATCTTTCATGCTGACATCAGCACCTCTTCTGCTCTGTGGAGTATCTCTTCTACTCCTTGGAGTATCTCTTCTGCTCCCTGGAACATCTCTTCCGTTCCCTGAGCCGGAACTCTCAGGGAATAAAAATATAAGGAACTACCTGACGACATTTTCTAAAAAATTCCTTGACTTTTGTAGAATTATATTTTACTTAATGAATTGTGAGAGAGAGATGGGACTCAAGAAGTGCTTTTATTCTCGCAACAATCGGCTCTGCAATCGGTTTAGGAAATGTCTGGAGGTTTCCGTACATTTGTTTTAAGTACGGCGGTGGAGCATTCCTAATCCCCTATTTCGTAGCCCTCTTTACCGCTGGTATTCCTTTAATGATACTTGAATTTTCCCTTGGACACAAGATGAGAGCAGGTGCTCCAACTGCTTTCAGGGCTGCTGGCAAGCGGAAGGAATGGCTCGGATGGTTCGCTCTGCTTGTAGCACTTAGCATCGCCATTTATTATGCTGTAATTATGGGCTGGTGCTTCAACTATTTCTTTTACTCATTCAACCTCTCGTGGGGAAATTCAACAGAAAGCTTCTTTTACAATAAATTCCTTAACATATCTGAATCCCCTTTTGAAATCGGCACAATCAAGCCAACTATTATGCTCGGATTACTTGTTTGCTGGGTTGCAATCGTCGGATGCATCTGGAGAGGTCCCAAAACTGTCAGCAAAGTCATATATATCACCGTCCTTCTCCCCTGGGTAATCCTACTAATCTTTGTAATCAGAGGGCTAACTCTCCCTGGAGCACTACAGGGATTAACTTACTATCTAACTCCAAATTTCAGCGCCCTCCGTGACTTTGAAGTCTGGAGAAACGCATACGCACAAGTCTTCTTCTCATTATCTGTGGGCTTCGGCATATTGATTGCTTACTCATCTTATCTACCGGAACGTTCTGATATTGTTACTAACGCCTTCATTATTTCCCTTGCGAATTGCGGCACATCCTTCCTCGCCGGACTCGCAGTCTTCTCGACTCTCGGATATTACTCTTTTGTCCAAGGCATACCCGTCCCTGATGTCGTGAAGTCCGGTCCCTCACTTGCTTTTATTGTATATCCTACTATCATCAACCTATTGCCTTTCGCATCAAAAATCTTCGGAGCACTATTCTTTCTTATGTTAATTACTCTCGGAATTGACTCCGCATTCTCTCTTGTAGAAGCAGGAATAGCTGGAATCACAGATAAATGGGGCATCACAAAAAGATGGAAGATAAACATCTCTTTCGCCATAGTAGCATTCTTAATCGGTCTCTTTTACACTACTCGCTCCGGATTATACTGGATAGACATAGTTGATCATTTTATGTCCAGTTTCGGATTGATGATTATCGCTCTTACTGAATGTATCCTTTTGGGCTATATGTTCAAGTTATCCACATTAAGAGCCCATTGTAATCTCTTTTCTGAAATCAAAATCGGCAAATGGTGGGATATATTTATAAAATTCATTATTCCTCCCATCTTATTTATAATGATAGTCTGTGAGATAATACAACGAATTAGAGCTCCTTATGAAGGATATCCTCGTGGAGCCGAGGCTTGGGGCTGGATACTTCTCATCATATTTTTTGTTACTTCTCTCATCCTGATGCGAACAAAAGGAAAAAACTCGTTAAACAATAACCAATAATTTATTAAACTTTTGAACTTTTTAACCTTTAAACTCTTAACTGTTAACTGTCAACCGTTAACTCTTAACTATGCTCTGGCTTGACATCCTTTTAATAGTCATAATCGCTGGCTTCATCATAATAGGCATTGCACGCGGGGGCATTCGTGGAATATTCGGACTCCTTGGCATAATTCTCGGAATATTCGGCGCCTCAAGAATCTATAAGGGTTTCGCTATCTACCTCCACATCTCAAACCCACAAATAGCACGTGCTGTTAGCTTTATCATCCTGTTCCTCGTAATCGTTATCCTTGTTCAGCTATTGGGCTTACTCCTCCGCAGAGCCACTCACTTCTTAGGAGCAGGATTCTTGGACAGATTACTCGGACTTGTTTTAGGAACATTAAAGGGAACTTTATTCGCAGGTGCTATTTGTTTCTTTCTTATCTTATTCCCTCAAGGAAGAAACGCAGTAGAAGACTCAAAAATCGCACCTATTATTCTCACAGAACTACATTTATTGCGTAAGTTATTCCCCAAAAACATCCAGAAAAAACTTCGCTTCAGGACACCTCGTCAACGAGTTGTTTTAAAGAGTGCAGAAACTTTAAGAAAAACACTCAACGCATCACAATCCTCAGTTGATTCCACCCTTTAGACTCATTATTTTATATAATAAAGTTTATAATTTTTTGTTATCAAAGAATTTCGTGATTCTGTTCTTTCGTGTTTTCGTGATAAATTTTTGCATCTTAATTTCTTATTCTCTCAAACTCCTAAACTTTCACATGTGTCCCTTCTTCTCCTTTTATTGCTCTCAACAAATTATCAGGCGATGTTATTATCACTTCTTCACCGCCTCCTTCCAAAAACAATATTGCCGCTTCTATCTTAGGCCCCATACTACCGGACGGAAATTGACCATCCGCCAAATATCTCTTCGCCTCTTTTAAACTCATTTCTCCTAAATCCTTTTGCTTCTCAGTCCCAAAATCTAATGCAACTTTCTTAACATCGGTCAGCATTATAAACAATTTTTCCTTGATACTCCTCGCAAGCACACTCGCCGCTAAATCCTTATCTATCACTGCCTCAACTCCCTCATATCGTAGCGGAGTGGAGATCCCGCCTTGGCGGGAACCATCCTCAATTTTGCATTTTGCATTTTGCATTTTGCATTTTCTTATTACCGGTATCCCTCCTCCACCTGCGGCTATCACTATTATACTTGAATCTTTGCCACTAAATATCAACCTCATTATCGCATCTCGCTCCACTATCTCTTTTGGCATAGGTGATGGAACGACTCGACGCCATCCTCCTCTTGCCTTATCCTGCACCATTTTCCAACCACGCTCTATCATAATCCTCGTCGCCTCTTTCTCACCATAATAAGGACCTATTGGCTTCGTCGGATTATGAAACGCCTCATCATCTTTATCTACTAAAACTTGCGTAATCACTGACACTACCGTCTTCTTAATTCCCAATACCTCAAGTTCATTCACCAATGCTTGCTGTAATAAATATCCTATCTCTCCTTGACTCTCTGCACCACACACATCTAACGACATACGAGGTGGTTGCCCAAAAACCTCCTTCTCAGCACGAAAATCAAGAAACTTAAATCCCGCAAAAAGTGATAATTCCCTTGATTCTTCAGCTCCGTTAGTCGCAGACCCGTTGGCTGACGAACTACTATCTTCACCAACTTCATTTTGCAACATAATATTACCTACTTGAGGCCCATTTCCGTGTGTTAACACCAAATCATATCCTTCACGAATCAGTTCTGCTAAATGTTTGCAAGTTATTTTCAAGTTATCAATTTGTTCTTCTTTTGTCCCTCTTTCACCAGCTAACAATATAGCATTCCCTCCTATAGCTATCACCGCCGTCTTCATTTTTAACCCTTAAACCTTTAAACCCTTAAACCCTTCAACCCTTCAACCTTTGTGTCTTTGTGGTTAATCTTTATATATCTCAAAAATCAACCCTTGTCAACCAAATTCCGCAATCCCCAATCCTCTTAAACCTTTAAACCTTTAAACCCTTAAACCTTTAAACCTTTAAACTCTTAAACCTGTAATTTGCAATTCTTTATCTGCGTCCATCCGCGTCTATCTGCGGTTAAAAAAAGGTTTTTATCTCTGTGGTTAATCTTTATATGTATTATTTGAGATAAATCTTTTTGTTCGTGTTCATTCGTGATTATATTTTTCATTTTTATCTCTTAAATTCCCTTTCAATCCCTGTTAATTTTATAAAATCCGCTTCCATCTGTGGTTAAAACAATCTCTTACGATTTTTTTTATATTTTTACTTGACAAACCACAATAATTGATTATAATATAAAGTATGGAGTTAAGGACAAAGTTGCCTATAGAGATAAGGGGAAAGTTGTCAACCACCCCGGCTCAGGCAAAAAGAATGTTCGGATATAAGATGAACCCCGGTGCAAAGGGAGTAATATTATTTAAAAAGAACGGAAAGCTGTTTATTCGTAGTCTTATGCCTTACAAGATGTCCCCCAATACTATGAAACACGCTCATAAAATTGGAGAAGTCTCAAGAAAGTGGAAAAAACTCCCTCCAACCGTTAAAGAAAAATGGAATAACCTCGCAAAGCAAAATGGCATAAGATGCGGACTTAACCTATTCGTAAAGGAGAATTTTAATGGCTAAATACTTTTCTCCTATTGGCTCTTTTTCAGGCAAAATCGGAGAGCTCGTTTTCTTTCATTCTAACGGGAAAAAATGGGTGAGAATAGCTCCAAGAGGTAACAAAAATAAAAACCTATACAAAAAAGCAACTAAAAGAAGCTTGTCTAAGATGGAAAAAAGACGGCTCAATTATCGCCTAATATTCGGATTCCTTGCCAAATTTTACTCTAAAACTAACCCCTTAATTAAACGATGGTGGACTAAACAAATGTTAATTGAAAACTCAAAATCAAAACTCTCCCCACAAGCACTATTTATGAGCAAAAACCTTCACTTATTATTTCATTCAGTTGCTCAAAAAGATGAGATATTATCAGAACAAAACCCTCTTGATTTCTCTAAACTCATAGTATCTAAAGGCAGACTCCAGCCCCCTAAAAACCTCACTCACTCTTATACTCCTGAAAACGGAGAATTAATCATAAAACTCAACCAACTCAACAAACTCAACATAACTGTCTTATATATTCCTACTCCTTATTTTACTTCTCACAAAAAACCCTGGAACAAAATGAAAGTATGGATTTACACAAAAACTAATGGATTGACTCCCCTCACAAAAACAATGGGTAGGTTGAAGCCCTCGCTTCAACCAGTAGAGCGGGGGTTTATCCCTCGCAGAAACATTATCCTTGAAATTGACCCTAATCTATCCAGAGAATTTTTACATATATGGGCATTCTTTTCAAATGACTTAAGTTGTTCCCCCGCTTCCTACTCTACTCCTAAAAATTAACCTTTAAACCCTTGAACCTTTGAACCCTTGAACCTTTAAACCCTTAAACCTTTAAACCCTTAAACCTTTAAACCCTTGAACTTTTGAACCCTTAAACCTTTAAACCCTTAAACCCTTAAACCCTTGAACCCTTGAACTTTTGAACCCTTGAACCTTTAAACCCTTAAACCTTTAAACCCTTGAACCTTTAAACCCTTGAACTCTTAAACTCTTCAACCCTTGAACCCTTAATCTTTTAACCCAATCAATCTATTCCAAAGATATGGACAAATTCCAGATAAAGGTTCTTGACAAATCAAGAAACAGGAAGTATATTTAATTTATGAGAAATGTTTTTGAAGCACTTTATGAAATATCACAGGTTCTTAACTCTACTTTTGACCCTCAAGAACTTCTTACAAGAATGATAGACCTTGTGATTCAACACACCGGTGCAGAAAGAGGTTTTATTTTCACAAAAGATGCTTTGAATATTGCCCGTAATATGGAGGAAGAAACAATAGATGAGTGTATGTCTAAATCTGTAGTTCGTGGAGTATATGAGAATGAGAAACCACTTCTTACTATTGATGCACAAGTTGAGCCACGTTTTCAAGGAAGCGAAAGTATTCTTAAAGGTCGGGTGCGTTCTATATGTGCAGTCCCATTAATTCATTCCGGCTTGGTGCAGGGAATCATTTATGTGGACTCAAGCTTAAAACAAGGAATGTTTGATGAGAATACACTCCGTTTTCTTGAGCTTTTTTCAAATATTGCCTCTTTATCTCTTATGAATGCCACAAAATTCAATAAGTTGAAACAGGAAACATTGAAACTTCAGGGACTTGGAGAATTAATTGGAGTAAGTGAACCGATGCAAGTTGTGTTTGATTTGATAAAGAAAGCAAGTGCTACGAACTGTCCTGTCTTTATTCGCGGTGAATCAGGAACTGGCAAAGAGTTAGTAGCTCGTGCAATTCATACACACAGTGACCGTACAAACAATGAATTTGTGCCACTTTATTGTGGAGGATTGCCGGAGACGCTTATAGAATCAGAACTTTTTGGCTACAAAAAGGGAGCTTTCACTGGAGCCACTCAAGATAAAGAGGGACTCTTTGAATCAGCTACTCAAGGAACTCTCTTTCTTGATGAGGCTTGCGATATTCCAATGACGGTTCAGGCAAAGTTGCTTCGCGTGCTTCAGGAAGGAGAAATCAGAAGAGTTGGCGATACGAAGCTCATAAAAGTTGATGTCCGAATAATATCTGCGACAAACAAAGACCCCTTGGTTGAAATCCGAGAAAAGCGTTTCAGAGAAGACTTATATTACAGGTTAAATGTGTTGGAAATCAAGGTTCCACCACTTAGAGATAGGAAAGAAGACATCTCTATGCTTGCAAATTATCTTCTTGAAAAATATGGCAAAAAGTATAAAAAAGAAGGGTTCACATTCTCAAAGTCAGCAATCAAGAAATTAGAGACTCTAAGGTGGCCTGGGAATGTAAGACAACTTGAGAACTCTGTGCAACGGATATTAGTTACTACAAGTGAGAATCCTATCCCAGAAAGTGCAATAGCTGTTGAGGATTCATCAAGTGAGCCAGAGCAGACATTAGAAAAGACGGAAAAAGAGCTTGTTCTTGAAAGGTTAAGAGCTTATGGTGGTAATAAATCAAAAACAGCAAAAACGCTTGGCATTTCATTGAGGACTCTTTATTATAAATTGAAAGAATGGGGAGAAGGATAAGGAGAAATAAATGAGGTGTAAGATGTTGAAACGTAGTGGAAATCCCGTATTTGCGGGAAGGAAAGGATTTGTTTTTGGGATAACGTTGCTGATATCCCTGTCGAGCTTCGCACAATGGGTTGCAAGATATGACGGTGGCAATGGCGATGATTATGCATCTGCAATAACAGTTGATGATAGTGGGTATGTTTATGTAACGGGATGGAGTTCGGGCACTTATTTTGACTATACGACAATAAAGTATAATTCTTCAGGAGATATAGTATGGTTCAGAAGATATAATGGACCTGGCAATGATTCTGCATATGCAATAGCAGTTGATGATAGTGGGTATATTTATGTAACAGGAGTAAGTTATGGTTCAGGTACTGGTAAGGACTATGCAACAATCAAGTATTTGTGTGCAGGAGTGGAAGAACGCAAGTCACAAGTTACAAGTTACAATTAGAAATTTTTCCGAATCCCTCTACTACAGTGGTGAGGGTTCAGTGGTTAGGGATTAATGAGGGTCAGAAAGTTAGTTTAAAGGTTTATGATTTAGGAGGCAGGTTAGTAAAAACTCTTTTGAATAATGAGGTTATATCAGGGAATAAGATTGAGGTCCGTCTTGAGGAGCTTGTTAGAGGCATTTACTTTGTGAAAATGGAGGCGGAAAAGTTCAAAGCAACAAAGAAAATAATTTTAATGAGATAAGGAGAAATAAAGAAAGGAGGTGTAGGATGAAGAGATGGGGACTTTTAATAGTGTTGGCAGCTTGCAGTTCGCAGAACCTCAAAACGAGTCTGCGACCTGTGGATTTGTATGGACAGTGGGAGAATCCAGATAAAAGATTAACTGCTTATCCAGGCTATTCTGACTATGGTAGCTACGGTAACGCGTGGACAATAGCAGTACGAGATACGATGGTGCATATTGTATGGGAACACAGAGTGACTAGCGGTGTTAATCCAGGCGAGCTTTATTATAGAAAGTCTATCAATTCTGGGAGTAGCTTTGACCCAGATACACAGCTAACTACAGAGGATTCTCATCATCCTTCGGTAGCAATTCGTGATTCAATAGTTCATATAATTTGGCATGATGTACGTGATGGCAACGCTGAGATATATTACAAGCGGTCAATTGATAATGGTGAGACCTGGGGGATAATAGATGAGAGACTAACTGATGACCTTGCTGCCTCAAATTATCCTTCGGTAGCAGTTCGTGATTCAATAGTTCATGTAGTTTGGATGGATAAGCGGGACGGCAACGAGGAGATATATTACAATCGGTCAGTTGATAATGGTGCGACCTGGGGGATAATAGATGAGAGGTTAAGTGATGTCCCTGCTTACTCAGGGTATCCTTCAGTAGCAGTTCATGATTCAATAGTTTATGTAGTTTGGTTTGATAAGTGGAATGGCAACTGTGAGATATATTACAATCGGTCAGTTGATAATGGTGAGACTTGGGGAGCCAACGAGAGACTAACTGATGACCTTGCTAACTCATACTGTCCTTCGGTAGCAGTTCGTGATTCAATAGTTCATGTAGTTTGGTATGATTGGCGGGACGGCAACGAGGAGATATATTACAAGCGGTCAGTTGATAATGGTGCGACTTGGGGGATAATAGATGAGAGGCTAAGTGATATCCCCGCTGCCTCAAATTATCCTTCTATAGCAGTTTGCGGTTCAACAGTTCATGTAGTTTGGTATGATTGGCGGGATGGCGACGAGGAGATATATTACAAGCGGTCAGATAATAATGGTGAGACTTGGAAAAACGATGAGAGATTAACTGATGCTGTTGGTATGGCTAAGCTTGTTTCTGTAGCCTGTTGGGATTGTTCTTATGATTATGATGTTCATGTAGCTTGGACAGATCATCGTGATGGCAACGAGGAGATATATTACAAACGTCATAAATGTGAGGGTGCGAGTGTGGAAGAAAGTGAAGAGTTAAAAGTTAAGCGTTTAGAGTTAGAAGTGTTTCCGAATCCGTGCACCAAGAAGACCGTTATTCATTATTCGTTAAACGGCAATCGTAACGATTACACGATTAACGATTTGCGATTAACGATTTACGACCTCTCAGGCAGGTTGGTAAAGCGTCTTTTGGATAACGAGGTTATATCAGGGAATAAGATTGAGGTAAATCTTGAGGAGCTCACCAACGGCATTTACTTTGTGAAAATGGAGACCCACACGGGTCTGGCGACGAGTAGTTTCACTGCAACAAAGAAGCTCACTATATTAAAATAGTAGTTAGTAGTTAGGAAAAGATGAAAAAGCAGATAGGACCATATAAAATACTAAAAGAACTTGGGAGAGGGGGGACGAGCACTTGCTATCTTGCGGTTAAGCCACCTCTGGAGAGAGAGATTTTATTGAAAGTTCTTTATCCCCAATTTGCAACTGACAAGGAGATTTTTTCAAGGTTTGAGCAAGAAGCTCGGATAATGTCCCGCCTTCGTCATCCAAATGTACTACAGATACTTGATTTCGGGAATTTAGATAATACTTATTTTATTGCGGCTGAATTTATAGAAGGCAACCTCCTTGACAAAGTAGTTGCAGAAAAGAAAATTTCCCCAAAAGAAGCAACTTCTATTGTAATGGGAATACTTCAGGCACTTTCCTATGTCCATCAAAGAAATATAATTCACCGAGATATAAAGCCCTCAAACATTCTCATAACCGACCCCGCCAACGGTGGGGCAAAGCTTACCGATTTTGGACTTGCATGGACTAAAAGCATTCAAGGAATCACCCAAGAAGGAACATTTCTTGGGACCCCAGGTTATATGTCCTTAGAACAGCTTAAAGGTGACAAAGTTGACCATCGCACAGATATTTACTCGTTAGGATTAGTTTGGCTTGAACTCATTGCAGGTGAAAAAGCTTATCCCGGAGAAAACTACGGAGAAGTTATACAAGGCATCCTTACAAAGCCACCTGCAGGAATTAACAAGTTAGAACAAAAAGCACCGCAGGAGCTCGTCCAGATTATAAAAAAGATGATAGAAAAGCCCAAAGACCAGCGATATAAGAGTGCAAACGAAATTATATGCGAGCTCAATAAATTACAGGGTGTAGAGACGAGTCGGCGACTCGCCTTTACTAAAATAAAAGAAATACAAGTTCCTCGCTGGATTCCCTGTGCAATTGCAATAATATTTCTTGTATTCGTTGGCTGGAATATGAAAAAACTTTATAGCTTGAAACCCGCTCCGATACCCAGAAGTGAGAAACGAGAAGCGAGAAGCGAGAAGCAACCGACAACCGATAACCAACAACCGATAACTGACAACCGACAACCGACAACCGATAACCGACAACTAAATATCCAGCATTCACTTTACATAAATGTCATACCTTATGCGAAGATTTATCTTAATGATACGCTTATAGGAGAAACTCCTCCTATGTTACAGACAAAAGTCACTCCCGGAGAGTATGTTCTTACTTTGAGTAATCCGCAATTTCCGTCAATAACAAAGCACCTTGAGATAAAAGGTGCTCAAGATATACAGGTTAATTTATTAGAAGAGGTCTCATATCTTTCTTTTATTGTTAAACCCTGGGCTGAAGTATTGGTAGATGGTGTACTTCATGGAACCACACCACTTAAAGCTCCTTTGATTTTGTCGCCAGGAAAACATGAAATAAAACTTCACAATCCATATTATGAGGATTATATAGATACACTGAATTTAGAGAGAGGAGACACAACACAAGTAAAATTTAAATTTAAATAAAATGCCACAAAATCACCAAACCACTAAAGTACACAAAAAGAATTTTACTCCATTGCCTCAGAAAATTGAACAAATAGGAAAAGATATAGTAGATGCTGCATATATTGTTCATAAAAATTTAGGACCTGGTTTATTAGAAAAGGTCTACGAAGTTTGCTTTTGTCA
>JAUWHX010000047.1 GCA_030605695.1 bacterium
ATAATAATGAGGATGCTTGAGGTCGCAAGTCGTGAATGTGCCATAATCTATATTAAGCTCCTCTGTTCCGACCTTTTTTATAACCCTGCCATCAAACCATCCCTTTTTGATTTGAGTCCTGCCATTTTGGACAATCCCCTCTCCAGTGTCTAAATTATACCTCATCTTCTCGCCTTCTATTTTTTGACTCCCAACCCAGAGAATCGGATTGCCTGTGGCAGTTACAATACTTTTTTTTGCCTCATATTTTATTGTATCGGCTTTAGTAACTATCTCAGGAGTCTTGACTTCAGCATTCCCAAGAAGCCAGATTATCTTCTCCTCCCACAGATAATTAAGTGTATCTCCTTTATAGTTGACCTGTCCTTTGCCTGCGAGAATAATTAGAATGAGGATTATACTCATTATTTGAGTTCTACGAGGTGGTTCCCGACATTTTCGGTAACATTACCGAACGACTCGGTAACCTTACCGAACGGTTGGGGAGCATTACCGAATGAATGGGGAAGAGTACCGAACGAATGGGGAGCATTCCCGAATGAATGGGGAGCATTCCCGAACGACTCGGGAACCTTACCGAACCGATGGGGAACATTACCGAATGGATGGGGAACATTACCGATTCTTTCACAGAACTCCCCAAATAGTGTGTTTCTTTCTTTGTAGGCACAAATTCAATTTGTACTCCTTTTCTGCAATTACGAACAACCACTTATCTCTTGCTACTCTATTATTATGTTCAGTTCTGTTATTTCTGGAATTTGTTTTATCTTTTCCTCATATGTTTCTTGAGAGATTTCTCCCTTGAGCCGGGAAATAGTGAAATTAGCAATCTCAATTCCCGCATTACAAAAGCATTTCGTTCTTTCTAGGTTATTTGATAAATTTCTTGAATCTGTATTATAGCGTTCTACTCTCGACGCATCTAAAAGAAGTAGAGAACGCTTCCGCAGTTCCTCCCATTGAGCCATCTGTAGATGGATTTTTCTATAAATTGTAGCGAAATAGTATATTGATTTTGGGTCTTGAAAAGATGCAATTAAATTAGAACTCACTACCATTTTCCAAATCTCGTCAGTCAGGATAACAGGGGGGGAACAGACCTTCGTTTCTTTTCCACGTTGATATATTCCCTTTTCTCGCATGTCTTTTGTTCCGTCAATTGCTGAGATATTAAGTTGCATTTCATTTTTTAGATTATGTAATAACAGAATGGCTTCTTTCTTCCTTGATTCTTCTTGAATTTCTACCTCTTGTTTCAATGCTCTCTCGGCAGTCTTGTTAGCCAACAGAAATGCCACGTATACCGAAAAAAATATAACTACTCCGTTAATTAAATGATTAACAAATTCTTTCTTCACTACAATGTCCTTTCTCATAAAAATACAGTCATTCTCAAGAAAGTATTACAAATCCTACTTATTCAAGAGAGGGAGGAACCATTTTTGGGGCTTTGGTGGATTTTTGCGTAGTTCTTCCTGCCAATTCTTATCTGTATATCTCTCATCCATCGGAGCTTTGAACTCATAATAAGAGAATATCCCACCCTTCACGATTTTGCCCGGAAGCTTCACATAAATAATCGACGGATAGCCAACTCCTTCTTCAAGCACTTTCCCTGAATTCGGCTCAGTATGAACATCTGCAATCACTGCCATCTCTTCGTCTGCACCATTTGTGATTTTCTGCATCAATTCAGGAGAAAATTGGGTTACCCCTTTGAGAGTGCTCCCGATATTCCATATAAGTCTATGCTCCATCTCAGTAAGTGGCTTGTCTTTGAGCTCCTTATCTGAAATTGTGCTGAGGGTTTCCAGAATTTCAGCATATTTAAGTAGATTCTTGCTAATTTCCTGTGGGTATTCGCTTGTTTCGGTGAGTTCTTTCACAAAATCACTCATCCATTTATAGATTTCAGGATACGGCTCAACCCAACCTTCTGTGAGACTTGGACGCGTTGGAGCAGATGAAGTTACCAACATATAGCTCTGTTTGCCATAAAGAATAGTGTCGTGCCTGAGCTCTGCCCACGAGCCCAATGCGGCATTTAGCTCTTTTAATACCCACAATTTTGACTGCATAAACTTAGGATACCCTGTGTGAGGATGAGTTACAAGTTTCTTGAGTGTCCATAACCATCTCCAATAAAGGTTTTCCTGCCATTGAGACTCTGGGAACTTCCGAAACTCAGCTTGAAGCTTCCTTATCTGTTTATCATACTTATTATACTCTGTATCGCCTTCCTGCTTTAGTATGTCTCCAGCGGCAGATGACCCAAATACAAACATCACATCAAGTCCTCTGGGAAAACATCGCAGGTCTCCAATCGGAGTCTTCACAAGAGTAAATGGGTGTCCTTCTCCAGAATATCCCAGAACCTTTGGATAGATGAGATTCTGAAAGATATAGGAGTCCGGGATAAATCTCTGCCCCATAAACCTGAATCCAAGTAATCCAAGGGTGTCTTCAGTTAAAGTAGATACAATGCGAGGAGGCGGAAGCTTTTTTGCTCTCTCTATGAATACCTGCACTGACTTATCTTTTGCTGGATTTATACCCTTTAGAAGCTTTTTATAGTCCTGTACGGTTAAGTCATCTGATTTACCTGCAAAAAAGGTTGTTGGCTCATATATCTCTTTCCAGAGCTTGGCTAATTTGGGC
>JAUWHX010000061.1 GCA_030605695.1 bacterium
TTAAAAAACGCCTCTCTTGAGTTCAACTGTACTAACAGCTTTGGGCTTTAAATTTTCTTTTAAACATTGAATGGCACTTTCAAAGTCTATATCTTTGCTACAAGAGAATAAGTCTATGGACGCATATCCATATTCAGGCCAGGTATGGACAGCAAAATGTGATTCAGCAATGACAATAATTCCTGATACTCCGTGAGGATTAAATTTATGAAAGAGGGAATCTACGATGTGGGCACGAGAAATGCGAGCCGCTTCAAGGAAAATCTCTTTTACTTTATCGGAATCCTCTATTATGTGAGAAGGGCATCCGTGAAACTCCAGCAAGATATGGATTCCTAAAGCTTCTTTTCCCGCAGGGTCCGACTTGACTGTCAGCTGACGGGTCGCCGAAGTCCGTGTCGGAATGGGTTTGTTCACTACTCGGGTCATCATCCATTATCTCACCTCCTCCCATTTTACAAATATCCAAAAGCTTAACTTCAATAACATAAACAGTAATGTTTGTCAAGCCAAAAAAATTACAAAAAACAAAAAATTTCACAAAATGGTTGGTAAGGACATAATAACTCGTGAATCGGGATTCGTGTTCGGGATTCGTAAATCGGGATGAGACTAAGCGACTAAAGGAAAGCAATAAGTGACTAAAGGAGGTAAATAAGTGACTAAAGGAAAGTAATAAGTGATTAGTTGATTTTAAGTAGAGATAAGAGAAGATTCAAGAACTTTCTTTAGATATATTGCGACTGCACCTGTTATGATTCCTGTAATCACAGAAAGCAAAATGAAAACGGGAAGCAAGTAAAATACTTCCACTCTTTTAATATACATTATATAAGCTAAAAAGAGTTGAGCCATATTGTGTGTAAGGGCTCCGATTATTGATATTCCTATTAAGCTAAAACATTTCTTTCCGATTGTATAGGAACCCCACATCACACAGGCACTTGCCATCCCACCTAAAAGTCCAAAGAAGAAAAATGGGTTCAAGAACATTCCGGTAAGAAGTGAGCCAACGGTAGTGCGAAAAATAGAGACAAGGAGCCCATATTTTAATCCGAAAATTACAATCACGCAAAGAACAACTGCATTTGACAGTCCCAATCTAAGCCAGGGCAGTGGCTTCGGGATAAGAGTCTCAAGTGCATAAATTCCTATTGCAATTCCAGCGAGGAGAGTTAATTTTCCTTTTTGCATATCCAATTTGCTGCCTCAAGCAAATCTTTAGCTACAAAATCAGGACTAACCTGCCTAAGTGTGGATTTACCATAATCTGATAAAAGCTCTTCTTCGGTAACATCCAAAGTTTTAAGTAAATCTTTGAATTTATGATTAGATTTGCCGAGTTTAACTACTTCCTTACCATAACCCGTTAAAACCAATATAGTTTGCAGACCAGCTCTCTTGCCAAGTTCTATATCTTCAGGCCTATCACCAATTACATAGGATTGTTTTAAATCTATATCAAACTCCTTCTTTGCCTGATTAATCATTCCCGGCTTTGGTTTCCTGCATTCACAATTATCTTCTGGACAATGTGGACAAAAATATACTTTATCTATAGAAGTGCCTTCGGTTTTTAAGAGCTTAAGAATCCTCTTATTAACTCTATGCAAATCTTCAAGTGAGAAATAGCCCCTCCCCACGCCGGATTGATTGGTAACAACTAAAATCTTAAATCCTTCATTTTTCAGTAATTTTATTGCTGAAGCAGATGTTGGTAGGAGTCTGACATCCTTAGGGTCAGCAGTATAATTTTTTTCCCTGATTATAGTTCCATCTCTATCCATAAAAACAGCACGGTTCATATAAATAAAATCAACTGGTTCAAAAATCTTTGATGAAGGGGGTATTCTATATATCTATTACTCGCCAAATAATTCCTCTACAGTATTATCGCCGAATCTTGTTTTTACATAAATTCCTTTATTATGATAAAATCCATCAACTAAGTCCAAGTCTTCTACTCCAATTATGTTATATCCACCCTTATATCCACATACGATGGATAAAATCGGAGAACTTAATATTCCTCCTTCTATAGAGAGCCCGTAGTTTGTTGTCCTTGTCTCCTCTGAATAAAGAGCTCTTCCTCCTATCCCAAACTCAAAGTATCTATTCAAACATTTTACCCAGAGTGAAGTAAGACTTTTATTATTTTGGTCAATTGCATATTTCAATGAAGTTTTTATTGACGAGATTGGGTGTAGGTTAAGCTTGAGAGCCCTGATCAATTTATTACTCTTGCCGAATGGTGTTTCAAAAGCCATTTGTCTGACATTTCCAACTATTCTAAACTTCTGAGTATATCTTGGTATATAAGCAATTCCTGCACAATTATCAAGAAACAAGTCATCCTTATCTTCTCCGCAGGATTCTGCGAAACGGTCATTGTAAGTAATACCGCCTCTCTCTCCCAGATAGAAATCAAATTTCAAGGGAAGCAATGCTGAAATATTAATTATATGATTATACTCTCTCCTACGAAGCCAGCTATTAGTAGTTATTAAGATATTTGATAGATTAGAATTCCATTGCCCGAGGGAAAAGGTTAAAGCTTTGCAGTCCCATTCTGAATTCTCAAGCTCCTTTATATATTCAGCTTGTATGCTTAATTTAAGATTCCCTACTATATTAAATGTATCTCTTGCTCCTAATGTCCCTTGATGAGCTTTGTATTCCTTGCTATATCTTTGTATTGCATATCTTGTGTAGATAGTTGCATTATTTCCTATTGCTCTTTGAAGCTCTGCAGAAGCAAGGTCTCCTGTAAATTTATCACTCCATCTATGTTCCTCACCTAAAGAGAGAGTCAACCTATGGATTAAAGGAATACTCCAATTTAAAGTAGTTCTTGGCGGATATTGTCCTATTTCTTCACCTTTCAAAAGATATTCGTGACAAATCCTAACATTACCAGCTTTTTTAAGATTTAATCTCAGATTAGCAAGTCCTAAATATGTCTTTGCCCCATCCATGTTCTTTATATATCTACCTCCTGCTCCAAGAGTCAATATTTCATTGAATTGTTGGCTCGCAGTTCCTCCCATCGCTTTTATTTGATTCTTATCTTCCGGCAAATAGGACTCCGTTTCTATTATAGGGTTAAAATGCTCCCACTTATTGAGAAGTTTCTGGATGAGGGAACGCTTTGGCTCCAAAGTAGGACCTTTTTCTCCTCCAGCACGTATAGTAAATGGAATAAGTGCTGATAAAAATATGATTATCTTTAAAGTCTTCATCCCATATATAATATACTCTCTAAACTTAGATTTGTCCAGTTTTATTTTGAAAATCCTTCATTTAACTCTATATAACTCAAATCTTTTATCTATACCGTTAACCTTTTTAACTAACTTTGCATCAAATTTCGTCACAAGAGAATCTCGGAAAGCAATAACTTGAGTAGCCCCCTGTGTATCAAATTTAATCAAGCTTGCAAACCATATATCCTTGTCGTAGGTAGGCAAGGAAAATTCCTTATCTGCTTTTTCAAAAACTACTAAATTCCTTCTCCCCCACGCCTCAGAAACAAGTTCAGCGACTTCTCCATTGCACATAATGAGAGAATTCTCATCCGTATGTAAATAAAGTGCTTCTTTAAACTCTACTTGAAGCTTTAAATATTTATTGTGGTAAAAATGGATACTCCCTGTCAGTAATATCAAAAAGACCAAAATTATCTGAAAATAAGGGTATTTTATGCATCTCTTACACACTGAAAAATATGAAATAAATATAAGCGGAATAATCGGGAAGAAATATCTATTAGAAAGGAGTAATATTTTTGGCAGAGCTTTTATGGATGGAGTAGTATAAAGTATATATCCTGAAGAGTATATACTATAAAAGAAAAGCAAAAATGTACAGCTCATCAATATTTCAAGCCAAGATTTCCCTCTGTATCTAAAAGGAAAAGCAATCATTAAGGGATAAAAAAGAAGAAGCGGAAGAAGATATATCGCAAGATTTATAGGGATACCTCTCGCAGAAAAGGAATTACCTGTAGTGGCAAAATATCCTAATGGCAAGAAACTATTATAGGATATTTTATTATAGAAAAACATTAAAAACAAAAAAGGAATAAACCCCCAGAGGATATTGAGTCCCTTTTCCTTTTTCTGAAAGAGAGCTATACATAAAAAGATAGGTAGTAAAATTATGTTACCATATCTTATAAGGAAAGAAAATCCGAAACTCATTCCGGCAGA
>JAUWHX010000004.1 GCA_030605695.1 bacterium
CCGATAACCAAACACCGAACACCGAAATAACTTGGGATAGAAGAGATTTAAAGAGCAGAAAGGTAAAGTCCGGTATTTACTTCTACCGACTAAATTGCAAGGATTTTGAGATTAAAGGAAAGTTTGTAATTCTTAAGTAAAGCCACGGACTGCACGGTAGGACGAGGTAACCTCGTTCCCACGGAGGGGAATGTTGGAACGAAGTAGAAATCCCGATATGTCGGGGAATGATTTGGGGAAAGGAAAATAACCACAGAAATATACAGAAAAAGCTATCGCGAGATTAGTAGAAACTTATGGAAATTAGTAGAAATTTATTGTTACTATAAGTTTCTATAAATTTCTACTAATTTCTAATATTTTTCTGTGGCTTAAAGGGGGATTATGTGTTACAAAAAGATTGTTCGTAGAAGTAGAATAAGTGTAAGGCTTTTATTGCTTGGAGTTATTAGTTTGATGTATTATGGGAATTTGGATGCAACCATATACACTTTTAGACCCAATGCTGTGGGAGATGAAACTTTGATTCAATACACTCATCCCGTATTGGCAACTCATTGGCAAACGGTTGATGATGTAACACCTGATGAGGAGAATACTTATGTATGTGAGTCGTGGGGTAATTCTGGTCGAGATTTATATAACATAGCCGACCACACTGCTGAATCAGGAACGATTGGTAGTGTGGTAGTATTTGCCAGAGTGAAATCCACCAGCACAGGAAATTATTTAAAGATTCGCATCAAGACAGGTGGCACTATCTATGAGAGTCCCGACAAGTCTGTTACTACATCTTATGCCAATTACTCTCATACCTGGACAGAAAAGCCGGGTGGTGGTGCTTGGACATGGGCGGATATAGATGTTTTGCAGGCTGGTGTTCATATCCTGGCACCGGGTGGTGCCAGCGGCTCTATACACTGCACCCAGGTCTATGTGAAGGTTCACATCGCTATTCTTCCTCTTCCTCCTACTAACTGCTCGGCAACTGATGACCTCTGTGGCAGTATAGAAATAAGCTGGACCGATAATTCAGATAATGAAACAGGATTTAAAGTCTATTGTGTGGACTCAGGGCAGATAGGAACCACGGGTGAAAATGACACAACTTATGTACATAAACCATCAACGGGAACCTACGAGTATTATGTAACAGCATATAATGCATTTGGAGAATCTGATACATCTAATCATTGCTATGGGACATCAATGCCTACTGGGGTAACAGTTACAATCCCTGATGGTGGAGAGGTTTGGGTAGGAGGGTCTTCTCATCAGGTTACTTGGTTTGCCCCTGGAACAGGATTTGATAGCTATAGCTTGTTTTATTCAAAGAGAGATATTGATACTGTAGATTATTCTTTATCATCCTCTCATCCCACCGGCCCGGATTACGATAATACCTGGATAATCTCTGACCCAGAAGCAGAGAAGATGAAAGTTCATTTTAGCAAGCTTGAGCTAACTGGCACGGCAATAAATGGAGACATATATATTTACGATAAAGCCGATAATGAAATTATTCACTATACTCCTGCAGATGACGGATTGGATATCTGGACACCAGATGTTCCAGGTGATACAGTGAAAGTACGCTTTACCATTCCCCTTGCTCTCTTCGGAAGTGTTTATGGATTTGATATTGATAAGTATGCCGCCTCTCCCAAATGGTATACTATAGCAACTGGTGTAAGCCCGAGTACTATATCCTATAACTGGACCCTCCCAATGATAAACTGTTCAACTTGTAAAGTGAAGATACAAATGTTGGATGCCTCGCTTAATGTGCTTGAGGAAGACGCATCTAACGACTATTTCACTATTCAGACCTGTCCACGTATTATCTTTCCAAATGGAAGTGAAGAATGGGCAAGTGGAACTCCTCGTGATATTCTTTGGTCCCTGGGTAGTGCAGACCATTATAAATTATTATATTCTACAAATGAAGGACTTAGTTATTCTTATATAATTGCGGATAATATTTTAGCTACAGATACCTCTTATTCTTGGGTACCTCCAGCAATAAACTCTTCAAAAGTGAGGGTAAAAATTCAAGCATTAGATGCAAGTGATGGCTTGCTGGAGGAAGATGCATCGGATAACAATTTTGCTATTCAGCTCTATCCAACTGTAACCTATCCAAATGGAGGTGAAGAATTAGGCAAAGGACTTACTTATGCAATTACGTGGCAGACTGTAGGAGCAGGATTTGATAGCTATAGGATTCTGTATTTATTGGCACCACCTGCTGATACTATAACTTATTCTGTATCATCACCACATCCCTATCCTGCTGACTACAATAACTCCTGGACAATTTCACATCCAGGAGCAGACAAGATGAAAGTTCATTTCAGCAAACTTGAGACAGAGGAGGATTTTGATTTTGTATATCTTTATGATAAAAATGACAACAAACGCGCTACCTATACTGGAAACCTTGGTGCTTTCTGGTCAGCAGAGATTTCAGGGGATATGGTGAAGGCTCAACTTGTGAGTGATGAAAGTGAAAATGCTCATGGATTTGATATTGACAAATATGCAACTTTGAACGAGTTAGATGCTGTGGCAACTGGAATTAGTCCTGACAGTAGTTTATGGAACTGGACATTGCCAGATGTAAGCTCTACGACCTGCAAAGTGAAGGTTCAGATACTGAATAGCAGTAGTGATGTTATTTCAGAGGATGAAAGTAATGACTACTTTACAATTACTCTTGTTGGTGCCGAAGAACTCGCTCCTTTACCAAAGGTATATTCGCTCTCTCTACCTTACCCAAATCCAGCTATAGGAAAAACGGTTATTAGCTACCAACTACCTGCTAAAACAATTGTTTCTTTAAGAATCTACGATGTTGGTGGTAGATTAGCAAAAACTCTCGTTGATGGAGAAAGAGAACCTGGATATTACCAAGTAGCGTGGGATATGAGGGACAATGCAGGCAAGCAACTATCCGGCGGGATTTACTTCTATAGACTGTTCGCAGAATCCTGTGGAGAAACATCTGAGTTTACGGCAACCAAGAAACTCATAATTGTGCGGTAGTTTACAGTAGGAGCATCTTCGTAGGTGCGAGGCGTCCCGCTCCACGAGGGAGCGGGATATTAAAAGAGAAATTGCAAATGTATAAGTATATAAGATTATTCGCAGAATCCTGTGGAACGGGGTTTGTAATCCTTTCTATAGTATTTTTTGAACCATTATTCCTGGGAATTGCAGAAGGAGGAGAATGGAGCAGGACAGGAGACCTTAACATAGCAAGGTCTGGGTTCCCATGTGTACTCTTTACAGATGGGAGGTTAATGACAGTTGGAGGACTGGGTGATTCTAATTATTATGAGATTTTTGACCCTGCAACCGGAAAATGGGAACGAAAATCATTGCCCAGGGGCATTAACCATGATATGGCTATGCTTCTTCCAAATGGCAAGGCATTAATGACTAATGGTGGCATTTGGCTTTACGACCCATTTTTCGGTACATGGGAAGCCTCAACCGCCTCATTTGGGAGTTGGTGGTCAAAGACTCCCGCTACTTTGCTCAGAAATGGGAAAATGCTTGCAATAAATTACGACAATGATACGAAGTGTGAACTCTATGACTATATGACTGACAGGGTCACATCAACTGGTGTCACACATGATAAACACATAAAGGGAATAGAAGTGATGCTTCCAGATGGAAAGGTGCTTGTAGCAGGGTCATTTGGGGGAGCAAGCGATATATGCGAGATTTATGACCCTAATTCGGAGACCTGGGAGCTCACAGGGTCTTTAAATTTCGGGCGAGCTGGATGTGTAGGGGGGCTCCTTCCACCTCCGTGGAGCGAAGTGTTAATCGCTGGAAGTGATGAGACCTGCGAGCTCTACAATCCGGGGTCAGGCACCTGGACAATGACAGGCTCTATGAATGAGTCAAGATCTGTGCCGGCAATGGCATTGCTTCCATCAGGAGAAGTATTGATAGTAGGAGGAGGAGGAAAAACTTGCGAGCTTTACAATCCGACAGCAAAAACATGGAAGATGACTGATACTATGGAACTTTCAAGAGAGCATCATGCAGTGGTAATTTTGCAAACAGGCAAAATACTGGCAGTTGGCGAATTCGGTGGTGCCAGTCCATGCCCAAGTGAGATTTATGACCATTCAGATGGGAAGTGGGCAACAAAATCACACACTTTAAACACTGAGCGAGCAGCTCACACGGTAACTCCGCTTCCTATAATTCATATCCCCGGAGTCTGCTCTACTAACGTTCTTATATCTGGTGGTGAAAATTCATCCGGTACACTTGCATCTTGTGAAGTTTATAATTATAATTTAGACCAAGGAGCTCTTACTAACAGTCTTGCTGAAGCAAGAAGTCATCACACAGCAGTTCTGCTACCATCAGGACAAGTTCTTGTTGCTGGAGGTAAAGATGGAGCAACTACTCGCTCATCTTCTGAGCTTTATGATGTATCAACTCAATTATGGAGTTCTACAACAGGACCTATGAATGATTCAAGATATGACCACACTGCCACTCTATTGAAGAATGGAGATGTGCTTGTAACAGGTGGAGAAAGCTCTCCGGGAACTTGTTTGGGTTCCTGTGAAATATACAGCGGGACCTGGACTTTTACTACTAATCCTATGCTTGTTCCGAGAGCAAGGCATACAGCAATTATACTCTTAAATGGAGATGTTCTTGTTATAGGTGGTGAAGATAATCTTGGGACTCCACTTGATGCTTGCGAGATATGGGACCCCGGGCTTGATAATTGGTCACCTGCCTGTCAATTAAGTGAGGCAAGAAGTTTGCATACTGCTGTGCTATTACAGTCTGGTAAAGTGCTTGTGATAGGAGGAAAAGATGCTGGAGGTGCTCCACTCTCAAGTTGTGAAATCTTTGACCCTGATTCTAATAAGTGGTTCCCTGAAGGGGATTTAAACCAAGCTCGTCATTCGCATAATGCTATGCTTCTCTATTCCGGACTTGTTCTGGTAACTGGAGGAAATAATGGCTCCAACTCTTGTGAGATATGGGACCCTGCGGCAGAGTGGGACCCTGTAGCAAACACTCATCAATGGAAAGTTACCGGTTCACTTACTGATGGAAGGGCATATCATTCATCTGCTCTTATTCCTCGCGATAAACCTTATGTTCTTGCAATTGGGGGGAAAAATGGAACTTATCTTAAGTCTATTGAAGAATATGATGTGGGACTTGGATACAGAGAGATATGGCAATCAA
>JAUWHX010000030.1 GCA_030605695.1 bacterium
TGTATCCTCTTTCTCTCTTTTTCACTGGATACAGGGGAACTGGAATAAGTGCATTAACTTCATTTATTATGTCATCATTGTTTAGAACAATTCCCAGCATCGCTCCCAATCTCTTGCAAATAGAAATTTTAGGTCTTACACTTTTGCTGAGCAGTATCATTTCCCGCAATACATCTTTATACTCTCCGAGGGCTCTTGCTCTTGTAAATTCATGCGGATATTCAATGCACTCATTGCATACACTCTCCTCACTGGGCTTCCCACATCGTTCGCAAAAAGGTGGAGTAACTACTTGAATGCTTCCCCAACATTCATCACATACACTTTTTTCGTCATCTCCAAGGGGATTCTTACACACACTGCAATGAGGAGGTAGAATAAAGTTAAATATGTCTTTTAGAAAACTCATTTTTCAAAATCACGCCAACGGCTCCCAAGAATATGAGAATTGAAAGAAGTTGATTGTGAGTAAGTCCCCAAACGAGATATGCTTTCGGGTCATAATATCTCAGGAAATCCACAAAAAACCTCCATCCCGAGTATAAAATCAGGAATACCCCAAAAAGGTATCCATGAGCTCTTTTCTTCTTGTATTTCTCTATAATTAAAAGCATTAAAAACATACAAAATCCAGCAAGACTTGAATAAAGTTGAGTCGGATGAACAGCTATTCCCTCTTCAAGTACCCATCTTGGTGGTGAATCCGGCGGAAAAACTATTCCCCACGGAAGATTAGTTGGCTTCCCGAAACAACATCCATTTAAAAAGCAACCGATTCTTGCAAACCCAAGTCCTGAAGCTATTGAAGGAGCAACTGTATCCATAACTCTAAGCACACTCACTTTTCTCTTTTTAAGAAAAATAATCCCACATAAAGTTGCAAGTCCAACTCCTCCATAAAAGATAAGTCCTCCATTCCACACTTTGAAAATTTCACCAGGATATTCAGCATAGTAACTGATATTCTCTAAAACATAGAAGAGTCTTCCACCCACTATACTTGCTATGATAAGAATTAACGAAAGGTCAGATATTACTGAACGAGGTATTTCATACTTTTTGGCACGACGCCCTGCAAACCATATTCCAGTAAGAAAAGCAACCACAAGCATTACTCCCCATGATGTAACCTCAAGTCCACCAAAAGAAAAAATTATCCTATGCATTTTACCTCCAATCTTTCAACCTTTGATCTTTTAACTAATACTTATATCGATGCTTAGCAATATTTAAAAGCAAACCAACCATTATTAACGAAACCACCATACTTGACCCACCATATGATATAAATGGCAATGGGGCACCAATGACTGGAATAATTCCAGTAGCCATTCCTATATTTATAAATATTTGAACCCCCAAAATTCCTACTATTCCTATTCCGAGAAAACTGTTAAAATCAGACCTTGATGTTACAGCAGTTTTAGTTCCTTTCCATAAAAGTATAAAAAGGCAGGCAAGTAGCACTAAACATCCCAAGAATCCAAACTCTTCGCCGATAGCTGAAAAGACAAAATCTGTATGAACTTCGGGCAAAAAATCAAATCCCTTTTGTGTTCCCCTGAAAATTCCTTTTCCAAATAGTCCTCCAGAGCCAATAGCAATTTTTGATTGCATAATTTGCCATCCCATTCCTTTAGGGTCTTGAGAAGGGAAAAGAAAACTCGCAATTCTTGCTCGCTGATAAGGCTTTAGATGACCCCAAAGAATCGGATGAAGCACTCCAACTACTAAATTGACTAAAAATGCGGGAATGAAATCGTTTAGCGGCAATCTCGCAAAATAAAAAGCACTTCCTATTATCACCAAGAATATCAAAAGTGAAATCCAGTGAGCTCCGCATACAAGAGCAATAGCAGGAGAAATAACGATAAAAAGATATATTAGCGGTGTCCCCTTATAAAATAGCATTAGAATTCCTAAAAATAGAAAAATAAGCGAAGTTCCCGCATCCGGCTCTACTAATACGAGGATAAATGGAAGTGCAATAATTAGAAGAGGCAGAGTAAGATTTCTTAACCTCATAATCTGAAATCTCTTGTTTGATAAAAAACTCGCTAATAAAAAAAGAGTTCCAAGTTTTGCAATTTCTGAAGGTTGAAACCTTATTGCTCCAAGTTCAAACCATCTTCTTACTCCGTGCGAGCCTTTTCCAAAAAGAACTACTACCAACGCAATTATTGAAACAAGGTAAAAAAACCAAGAAAATCCATTCCAGAACCTCAAGGGAATTAAATAAAATAAACTGCCCATCAAAATTCCTATCACAATCCAGATAACTTGTCGTATGAAGATTTGATGCCCCTCAAGATAAGTTGTGCTATACACTGCAAGAAGTCCAATTATAAGTAACAGGAAGGTTACTCCAAAAATTCCAAAATCAAAATCCCTGAATGATTTTTTGTTTATCATTTACTTCGTATTGCTCTTATTATATCTCTTTTTTCACCGATGTCAAGTGTATTAGCAATTTACTGATTCCCAATAAACTTTAAAATCAGCTTAATACATTTCTCAATTACTATGTCATCTGGGAGTTCCATCCAATGAACATTTTTAATACTTTTAAACCAGGTAAATTGTCGCTTCGCATACCTTCGAGTATTACGTTTGATTAATTTAATTGCCTCTTCAAGACTTGTTTTTCCTTGAATATGGGTTATAAGTTCTTTATATCCTATAGATTGAAACATACTATCACGTGTCCCTACAGGAGTGTACTTGCGGAGAAGTTCCTTTACTTCCTGAAGAAATCCATCTTCCATCATTTTATCAACTCGTTCTTCTATTCTCTTGTATAAAAGGTCCCTTGGCATAGTCAGCCCTATGTATATTGGGGAGCAATTAAACGGAACCCTTTGTTTTTTTATCACAGAAATAGGCGTTCCTGTAAGTTCATAGACCTCAAGAGCACGAATTATCCGCATGCGGTCTTGAGGATGGAGTTTTAACGTTGTAATAGGGTCAACTTCTTTTAATTTCTTATAAAGTTCAGATGTTGGAGCCGTAGAACCAGTCCCTACAATTCTATCGGAGGATGGGATTCTGAAAAATCCATCAATCAGAGCACGCAAATAGAGTCCACTTCCTCCAACTACAATAGGAATTTTTCTTCTTTTCCAGATTTCCTTTATCTTTTCTCTTGCAAGTAGTGCGTAATCCCATGCATTTAAACTGACATCTGGAGATATAATATTTATAAGCCAATGCGAGACTTTTTTTAGTTCCTCCAAACTCGGCTTGGAGGTGCCTATATTCATATCTTGATATATTTGTCTTGAATCGCATGATACTATTTCGGCACCGAGCTCACTTGCTACTTCAACTGCGATTTTTGTTTTTCCAACTCCCGTGGGACCCAAAATTACAGGTAATAAGGGATTAGAAGATTTAAGATTAGAAGATTTAAAATTCATCTGTAATCTTTCAATCTTTAATCTTTAAATTGGGAACTTAGCTTAACTTCCTGAGGCTTCCTATAATTTTGGCTACCCAGCGATAAATATTGTTTCTCTTCACCACTTCTCTCATCCTTCTCATTCTTCTTGCGCGCTCTTTGGGAGACATTTCAAGGGCTCGCTTTATTGTGTCAGCAAACCTATCTGTTGCAAATGGATTTATAAGTAAAGCCTCTTCAAGTTCACGAGCCGCTCCAGTAAATTTTGAAAGAATTAGAACTCCACTATTATCCAATCTTGATGTTACAAATTCTTTGGCAACAAGATTCATTCCCTCGTGAAGTGAGCTAATTATACATACATCTGCCAAGCGATAATAACTAATTACCTCTTTTCTTGAAAGGCGAGATTTAATTACTACGATAGGCTCCCAATCCTTTTGCCGATACTTTTCATTTATATCAACTGCTAAATGATACATCTCGTCATTGTAGCTCTTATACTCTGGAAGATGAATACGGCTTATAGGTCCAAGTTGCAAGAAAGTAAACCGACCTATATACTCCGGATATTTCTCAAAAAACCTGTCTATTGCCTTGAAACGTTCAAGAATACCTTTTATGTAATCTATCCGCTCAATACCAATTCCAACAAACCTATCTTTAAGACGATGTTTCTTTCTTAGTTCCTGCCCTCTCTCCTCTATCTCTGGTTGCTTGACTATGTTCACTGTTTTCTCAAAATCTATGCTAATTGGAAATGGTCTTATCAAAGTTTCTCGTCCACCACGAGTTACTGAAGCTTTTTCATAATTTATCTTCGCCTCAATTATTTGAGCTGTATCAAGGAAATTCTGACAATGATAGCGAATATGAAATCCAAGAAGGTCATTTCCTAAAAGCCCATCTAATATCTCTTCACCCCATGGGCATATTCTAAAAGTTTCACGAGAGGGCCAGGGGGCATGCCAAAACTGAGCTATTACAAGGTCTGGTCTGCTCTTTCTAAGTATTCTTGGAAGTAAAGCGAAATGGTAGTCTTGAATAAATACAAAAGCCTGGTCATCACCTACTTCTTCAAGAATAGCGTGGGCGAATTTTTCATTTACCTTGCGATATATATTCCAATCCGATTCTCTAAAGAAAGGTCTTGTGTAAGCCAAGTGTGAAAGAGGCCACAGTCCTTCATTCGCAAAACCATAATAATAACCATTTTCTTCTTCTTTTGATAACCATATCCTTCTTAATACATACTTCGGATTATCTGGTGGAATTTGAACTCTATCATTTGAGTCAACCACATCCTTATCAGCTTCTCCAGCACCATGAGCAATCCATATCCCACCACAAGCCTGCATTACAGAATCTAAAGCTATTGCTACTCCACTAATCGTTGAGCTACATATAACTCCATCTTCACCATATGTGTGGACATAGGGTTCCCTGTTGGAGACAATAATAAATTTGTGTTCCCCTATCCTCGATTTTACTCTCTCTTTTATACTTTCTTTATCCCACACCATTTTCACAGTAGTTAGTAGGTAGCAAACAGAAGAAAGCTTTTAAAATCTATTTTCCTGCTTGTACTACCTACTAACTAATATTTACTCTCTGTTGGTCTTTGTAGTTAACGAAATGAAGACTACTTCTTGGCTACGACATGAACTGCTTTTGGTCCTTTATCTCCTTCTACTACATCAAACTCAACTTCTATTCCTTCCTCAAGAATCTTAAATCCGTCGCCTTCGATGTCGGAATAGTGCACAAATATATCCTCTCCATCTTCTCGTTCAATGAAGCCATATCCCTTACGTTCATTGAACCACTTCACTTTGCCCTTATACATAAAAACACCCTCCTTGCTCGTGAATCGTTGCTCGTTAATTGTTGTTTGGAAAGTAAAAACGATTTAACGACCTCACGATTCAACGATATTCACTAAATCTTATAAACGTCCTTAATTTCGTCTCCTTTTTTTAATCTCACAACTCGTACTCCACGAGTAGCTCTACTCTTCATTTTTCTTATCTTATCAACCCGAGCTCTTAAAGCTTGTCCATCTTTAGTAACGAGAATGATTTCTGAATTTTTATCTACTATCTCACATCCTGCAAGTTTCACCCTACTCCCAATTACTCCTACTCCACCACGATTCGTAACTCTGAATCTTGACGTCGGAACTCTTTTCCCATACCCATCAGAAGTTACTAAAAATAAATCCTCTTTCTCCTGAATGGAAGTAGATGTTAATGATAGCACTTCATCATTATCTTTCAGACGTATTCCTCGCACTCCTTGTGAAGTTCGAGATAACTCTCTCAATTTTTCTTCTTTGAATTTAATTATTTTCCCATTTTTAGTTACAATGAAAATATAGTCTTCTGGATTTATTTCAGTAACTGAAGCAACTTCATCTCCTTCTTTTAAAGCAATAGCAATTATTCCTGTGCGTCTAATACGGTCAAACTTAGAGAACTTAAGTTTCTTTATAATCCCCTTACGGGTTATAATCACAACTATTCCTTCGCCTCGAGGGAGAACAATTTTTACATACTCTTTCTCTTGTAATGAAATGATATTTGCAACTGGCTTGCCGCGAGCATTACGTTCAAACCTTGGAATCTGATAAGCCTTAATAGAATAACATCTCCCCAGATTTGTGAAAAAGATAACTATATTATGAGTAAGCGTTTCAAATATCTTTATTACCTCGTCATCTTGAACGAGAGTTATTCCTCTTACACCACTTCCACCACGAAGTTGTCTGGGATAAGCAGAAGGTTTTGAACGTTTTATATAACCTTTGGCAGTCAAGGTTATTAGAGAAGGCACATTTGGAATCAAATCCTCAATCTCAATATCCTCTTCTCCTTCAACAATTTTAGTACGTCTTTCATCCCCAAACTTCTCTCTAATGTCAAGAAGTTCCTGTTTTACTACCTTCATCACACTTTCTCTTGTTTGAAGAATTCCCTCTAATTTTTTTATTAGTTTCTCGACTTCAAGATACTCCTGCTCCAGCTTCTCACGCTCAAGTCCTACGAGTCTTCCAAGTCTCATATTCAAAATTGCTTGAATTTGAATGTCACTGAGATTGAAACTCTCTTTAAGTCCTTCTTTTGCCTCCTTCTCATTCTTTGCCCCACGAATAATTTTTACCACCTCATCAATATTTTCTTGTGCGATTTTAAGCCCCTCAAGGATATGAGCCCGTTTCTTTGCTTCCCGCAAATCAAATTCAGTGCGACGCTTTATCACTAAATACCGATAATCCAAAAACGAGACAAGAAACTCCCTAAGATTAAGCAGTTTTGGCACTCCATTTTGGAGGACAAGTAAATTCATTCCAAAAGTTACCCTTAAAGATGTATGCTTGAAGAGAAAGTTTAAAATCACCTCTGTAGGTGCTCCTGCTTTAAGTTCAATGACAACTCTTATTCCACTTCGGTCACTCTCATCGCGTATATCTGATATGCCTTCTATCCTTTTGCTACGCACAAGGTCAGCAATTTGCGAAACTACCATAGATTTGTTAACCTGGTAGGGAATAGAACTAATGATAATTATATCCTTCCCGTTTTTCAAAGTCTCTATACTTGTTTCGGCTTTTAACTTAATTTTCCCTCTCCCGGTACTATAAGCATTAAGTATTTCTCCTTTTCCTGCTATTATTCCAGCTGTTGGGAAATCAGGTCCCTTTATATACTCCAAGAAATCCTCTAAATCCGGGTTATCTATCTTGGCAACAAGTGCATCTATGACTTCAGACAAGTTATGTGGTGGAATGTTAGTCGCCATCCCAACCGCAATTCCAGAACTTCCATTTACAAGTAGATTAGGAAATGCACTTGGCAAAATACTTGGCTCCTTAAGTCTCCCATCAAAATTTGGTTGGAATGAAACAGTCTCCTTCTCAATATCTCTAAGCATAAGCTCTGCGAACTGAGATAACTTTGCTTCCGTATATCGGTAAGCAGCAGCCGCATCACCATCTATTGAGCCAAAATTTCCTTGACCCATTACAAGTGGATACCTTAATGAAAATTCCTGAACCATCCTCACCAGTGCGTCGTAAACTGAAGAATCTCCATGAGGGTGATACTTTCCAAGAACTTCTCCTACTACGGAAGCAGACTTTCTAAAAGGTCTGTTATGAAGAAGTCCAAGTTCTCGCATTGCATATAAAATTCGGCGGTGCACTGGTTTCAAGCCATCACGAATATCCGGAAGTGCTCTTCCAACAATTACGCTCATTGCGTAATCAATATAGCTTCGCCTCATCTCGTCTTCAATATATGTGGGGATTATCTCTTCCATATTATTAATGATTAACTAATAATTTAATCTCCTTCTTTGCAATCTCCTCCAACACTGGATTTGGTTGAAGCAAGATTACCTCACGATAAAATTCTTGTGCCTTCTCTAAATTTCCCAAAGCTTTTGCACATTGCGCTGCACCTATAAGAGCTCTTGATTTAGAATCAATATCTTCATATTGAGCTACTGCTTTAAGATAAAAGCTCTGGGCAGTCTCATAATTATTTCTATCCTGATATAATGACCCAAGAAGGAAATTAGCCTCATATTTAGGTCTTCTCTCTCCCTGAGTTTCAATATACAATAGAATTTTCTCGTATTCTCCCGTAAAACCTTCTTCCCAATAAGTTCTTGCTAACTTAAGCCAGATTTCCCATATTTTGGGGTCTTCCGGATATTTATTTATAAAAGTTTGCCAGGTGATTCTTGCTTCATTTTGTGAACCAAGATATTCATAACACAATCCGATTTGATATCGTGCATCCCGAGCTTCATCACTTTCTGGAAAGTCATTAACCAAGACTTCATATTCATAGATTGCTTTGTCATAATGAGCAAGCAAAAAATAAATTCTGGCAAGTTGAGTCTGTGCCTGGATACGCAAATTTGTGTGAATCAACTCCTTGCAAGTCTTAATTGCCTTTTCGTGCGAACCAATCCTAAAATAACACTCCGAGAGTCCAAGTTTTGCACGTTGGGCTAAAGAAGACCAGCTAAATTCTTGAATTATATGAGTATATGTGCGTATAGCTTCTCTGAAATTATTTTGACTTTCCCAATATTGAGCAAGCTCAAACTCAAACTTCGGTGTTCTTTTTGATTTCGGATATTTGCGAACGAAATTACGCAAGATATCTATTCTTGAACCATACTCACCAAGTCTAAAATAACACTCTTCAATCTTGAACCTCGCTTCATCAAGTAACCAGTTTGAACAGGTTTTATCGGAAGAATGATTATTTACCTGATTATACCAAACAATTGCAGAATCATATTGTTCAGTTTTATAATACACACTCCCAATCATTAAATAAGTATATTGAGAGATCTCATTCTGTTGATAATTTGATAGCAGTTCTTCAAATTCACTCATCGCAGAGGGGTACTTTCCTTGAATAAAGTATGCCTTCCCCAGCCAATAATGTGAATTTGGCGCAAATTCGTATTCCGGGTATCCGTCAAGAAGTTTTTCAAAATATCTAATTGACTCATTGAGTTTGCCAATCTTCAAAAAAGACCTTCCTGCATAATACATAGAAATGGGTCTCAAATCCACAGGTCGTAGACTCGTTTTGAGATTCTGCGAATCGGAGTGAAGACAAGAAGCTGATTTATCGACAATGTTATTCTGAGTAATAATAGTGGAGAACTCCTCAAATTCTTCTGCTGAGATACTAAATTCTCCTAACTTATAATGAGCCCATGCGAGTCCATACAATGCATCCTTTTCATATGTAGGAGCAATCTCCTGATTGCAACTCTCATTAGCTAAATATTCTTTATAATATTTCTCTGATTCCTCAAATTCTCCTAATCTATAATAACATTCCGCAATGAAGAAATTATTACCTTCTTTCCGGAAGTAGTCTAATGCGCTCTCATAAGCTTCCATTCTATAAAGTGTGGCTCCTATAGCTCCCGACACATCTCTTGTAAGCTCTAATTTCCTGAACCAGGCAAGAGCCTCTTGAAATTGCCCTTCCTGATAATTAATTATCCCTAACGCATACATACTTTTATAGCCAACCACATCTCCTTTCTCAGCAAGTTCTTGAAGAATTTCCCTTGCTTCTTCTTCATCACCTAATTTATATAATGCAGAAGCAACGCCATATCTGCTTTGAGCTTCTTCAAACCAAAAGAGTGCAGAATTCAAATCACCTTTTTTAAATTCGCTAATCCCCCTTTTAAAATAGATTTCCTTTAAGATATTCTCAGCTTCTACCTTTTGATTCTTGACTTTTGACTCATGAGCTTTTAAAAGCCATTTTTCTGCACTAAAATAATCACCTATCACATAAAAACTTACCCCAAGTCTTAGTCTGATTGCTGAAGAAGGATTTTCTCTAATGACCATCTTATATGTTTTTATCGCTTCATTGTATTGGTGGCTTGCAAAGAAATAATCTCCTGCATCTTTAAGGGATGGAAGAAGAATAAGTATGCTAATCCACATTTTCCTTCCATACAAGGATCCTACCACATTGCTCGCAAGTTAAAATCCTATTTCCTTTTTTCACCTCAGCTACAAACTGAGGAGGCAAGACAGCATTGCAACCATCGCAAGTTGGGCCAAATATTTTAACTACACCAACCCCACCTCTACCTCTTCTAATTTGCTCATATCTTGATAGAAGCGCTTTGCTTATACCAGATGTTAACCTTTCTCTTTTTTCTTTTTTAGAAAGGAGCACTTTTTCTACTTGATGAAGTTCCTGTTGCATCTTCTCTTCATACTTCACAAACTTTTCTCTATTTTTTTCTAATTCTTTATCTAACTTCTCTACTTTTTTTGACAATTCTTCACTTTGAGCAAGATGTTCCAAAATTTCTTCTTCATAAGCAGAAATTTTAGTTTCCTGGGTATTTATCTCATGCAGGAGAGCTTGATACTCTTTGTTTGTTTTTACTTGAAGGAGTTGTGACCGGTAGCGAGTTGCTGCATCTTTTGCTTCTTTTATTTCTTGGTCTAATTTCTTCCTTTGGTCATTATGTTCCTCAAATACCTTTTGCTTCTCCTGAAGTTCATTTTCTTTTGCTTGAACTTCTTTGTTCGATTCCTGGATTTGCTTAGGGATGCTTCCTTCTTTGAATTCTAACTCAGAAATCTCTATATCAAGTTCCTGAAGTTCCCAGAGACCGTTTAATACTTCTCTCACTTAATTTGGGCAGAAAGGGACTTGAACCCCTGACCTCCGGTATGTGAGACCGGCGCTCTAACCACCTGAGCTATCCACCCTTTTTTTACTATAATTGAAGATTTATATGATGTCAAGGTTTTTCTATTTTTTATTTGACATATTCTTTCAAAGTTATATATATTTAATATGCGCCGCTAGCTCAACCAGGCAGAGCATCGGATTCTTAATCCGGGGGTTCTGGGTTCGATTCCCAGGCGGCGTATGTACTTATCATTCAGTGGGATATACCCACACTGGAGTTTATCTTTGTTAAGGGCTTGTAGCTCAATTGGATAGAGCAGCGGACTACGAATCCGAAGATTGGGGGTTCGAATCCCCCCAAGCCTACTAAAATTCTATATTTCTAAAATTACAGACTTTAAGGGACATAAAATTTGCAAAGAAGGCAAAGAGAGAATTTAAATTACAGAACACCATCGCAATATTTAAAAGAAGAAAAGAATGTTATTATACTTTGTATCGTTATCTAACATTTATTCTATCCGATGTTAAAAGAAAAAAAGATTCTCGAAGAGGCAAGAAATTCAAGTACGATAGAGAAGGTTAATTCATGGGAATCGCATACTTTCTAATGTTTCATAGCAGTTTGTAAATTATAAAATATGGACAAACTTGGTCAATCAATAGAAAAGGATTATGAGAATTTTTTCCCTCGGTTTTGGGGTCCTTATTACGATCCTGGGAACAGAGTGGCAAGACGGATTGTATTAGAAATACTCTCTGAAGACATAAAACGCTCAAAAAATTTGCTTGATATAGGAGGAGGAGTCGGTGATGTGATTGTTAAGTTAGAAAGCACGTGGCAAGGGTATAAAGATTTCTTCTTGTTAGACTTCTCATACGATAGTCTGCGAAAAGCAAAAGAATATACAAAGTCAAAGAAATTGAACATCAATTTAATGGCAATCAAGGGAGATGCATCTAAATTACCAATAAAATCTGATGCTATAAATATAATTACTTGTCGTGAAACACTAGAACACATCAAAGATGATAAGTCTGCGGCACAGGAGATGTTCAGAATATTAAAACTACGAGGGAAAGCGTTAATTCATGTTCCAGTTGAGGGTAAACCTACAGTTTGGGCAGGACATTTTAGATGTTATACAAAGAAAAAACTTTCGCGTTTGTTTGATGAAATCGGGTTTGAAGTCATAGAATGTATTTTTATATGTAAACTTGCTCGCTTTTTATGGGGATATCCGAAATTTTTGATATACATAATATGGTTGTTACTTACTGGAAATATCATCAAAAGAATAAAAAAAGTAGAGTTTCCATCCTATTACAATAGCTGGTTTCACAGGAAAATAGTAATGCCTCTTTTTGATAAGATACTTGCTCTTGATTATATTTTTAGTGTCAGAGGAAAATACAAATCCGGAGCTAATATTCTTGTTGTGAGTCGCAAGTCGTAAATCATTGAACAGTGAAGATAGCTATAGTAACTCATAATACAATAAAAAACGACGGTCAAGGTATAGTGAATTATAAACTCACAAAATATTTAGCCAAGACGGGTCATGAGGTACATCTATATACAAATAGAGTAGAGGATAACCTGAGACTAATCAAAAATGTGGTAATACATTATGTGCCTGTATTCAGAGAATCTCCGAATCTACCGAAGAGTGCAATTTTCTTCATTTTTGCTACCTTGAAGTTGATAAAAAAACGCTACGATATTGTCCATTTGAATGGAGCAGTTTGTCTTGCTCCACATTCCATTAATACCTGTCATTTCTGTCATACTGGCTGGCAAGCAGCAAGAGTAGAAAAGGGATTTTATTATAAATTCCACACTCTGATAAATATATGGATTGAGAAAATTATATATAAAAAATATAAAAATACCAAAATTATAGCACTGTCTGAAAAAATAAAGAACGAGCTTATAGGTCTTGGGATAGATGAAAGAAGGATAGAGATTTTATATAACGGAGTAGATGTAGAAGAATTTAATCCTACAAAGAAGAGTAAGAACCTAAGGAAATCTTTGGGAATAGAAGATGATGATTTTGTCATACTTTTCTTGGGAGACCTAAGGACAAAAAGGAAAGGAGCTCAATATCTTGTAGAAGCTTTTCAAAAGATTCATCTGCCCGGAATAAAGTTACTACTTGTTGGGGGAAGTAGGAACACGGCATGTTGGAGCGAAGCGGAAATCCCGTCTTGGCGGGAGCATATCTCTGCTCAAAATCTACAAAATAATATATTCACTCTTGGATTTGTAAAAGACACAGTCTCTATATATACATCAGCGGATGTTTTTGTCTTTCCCACTCTCTATGAAGCCTGTTCTCTTACAGTTTTTGAGGCAATGGCATCAGCTTTGCCGGTAATAACATCAAAATTTGCAGGTTCATCAGAACTTATAACTAATGGGAAAAATGGGATGATTTTAAGGGACCCTACAAATCCATATGAAATAAAAAAGAAAATAAAACTCCTATATTCTAATGAAAAACTACGAGTGAAGATGGGAAAAGAAGCAAGAAAAACTGTTTCAAAATATTCGTGGGAGAAAATGGCAGAAAGTATAGAAAGTATCTATTGTCAGGTTTGAAAATATCTTACTAAACTAATTTAAGATGATAAAAAGCTTTTCGCTTATTCTCAAGAGAAAAACTATTTCTCTCCTGATAATCTTTGTTTTCTCGCTTACGGTGAGACTGGTTTTTGTCGGTTACTATCATAAAGATTTTACTATAAACCTTGATGCTTATGAATATATAGAGTTTGCCAATAATATACTCGAGCATA
>JAUWHX010000079.1 GCA_030605695.1 bacterium
AGAACACCGGGATTAAGAAAATAGAATGGGATACAAAGAATATTCCAGCCGGAGTTTACTTCTGTCGTCTTACGATTGAGAACTCCGAAACTATTCGAAGAATCCTGTGGACAAGAAAGGTCTTGCTGGTGAAGTAATTACTAAAAAAAGATACAATGTAGAAAGGAAGTTTCAAAAACAGCTCACAGAGTCTGCGACATACAGATTTGCACAAGACTTTTAACCACGAATTCACACGAAAAAGCACGAATAAAAATTAAAGACTCCTTTGTGTTTATTCGTGGTTCCATATCTTTACAGGAGGTATGTTATGAAAAGGTGGTTGTTTGTAGTAATAGGAGCGATAATATCGCTCGGATATGTAGGTAGTGCGGAAGCTGATGAATCTTTCCTCAAGGCACTCAAGGATACACTTGCGAAACTTGGAAATCCGTGGATTGCTGGCTCAACTTCTGTTTCTCATCTTTCTTTTGAAAAAAAACAAAAGTTGTGCGGGGAAAAACTTATACCAATGGAGGAGCTTCGCAAGAAAAGAGATATAAGGTATCCACAATGGGAAGGCAGAGAGCCACCTTCACACTGGGATTGGCGGAATGTTGATGGACACGATTGGATGACACAACCTAAGGGTCAAGGAACAGTGTGTGGGTGTTGTTGGGCTTTTTCGGTCGTTGGCGCTTTTGAAGCACGATACAAAATTGCCAATGGCATACCTGATGACCGCTGGGACCCTAATTTTTCAGAGCAATTCGTGCTATCCTGCAGTGGCGCTGGGAGTTGTAGTGGAGGGCAAGCAGACCTTGCAGCTCAGTCTATGGTAAACTTGGGTGTCCCGGACGAGGATTGTTTTCAATATCAAGAAAGTGATTTGCCATGCCGTGATAGGTGTTCTGATTGGGCAACAAGAGTGAAAAAAGCTGTAGAGTGGAGTACTACAGATAATGTTTCACAATATAAGCAGGCAATAATGGATGGCCCTACGCAGTGTACTATGCCAACAAAAGAGGATATTTTCTATTATGCAGGTGGGGGACCTTATATACCTGTAATGGGGAGAGACATGAGTTATCATGGGATATGTTTGTGCGGGTGGGACGATGCCAACGATTCCTGGCTGGTTAAGAACTCTTGGTTCCATAATGAAAGCCAGTTTATGTGGTATGGTCAAAATCCTATATATATAGTCTGGGTTATACCGGAAGAGGAGCCAGGACCTCACATATATGTGGATAATCGTAAGTGTGAAGAGCCGAATAACGGGGTTTGGGACCCTGGAGAGGAAGCCAACATTATAATAACTCTTAAGAACACAGGTATTAACGCTACAAATGTAAACGGCGTGCTTTCAACAACCGATATGGAAATCACCGTATCAGGAGGTAATTCCTTTTTTGGTACAATATCAGAAGACGGAACAGCCAATAACGGAACAACTCCATTCACGGCACAGGCAAATTCTAATATCACTGTGCCTTATGAAGTGCCATTTAAATTGGATATAACAACAGATGACGGATATACCAAAGAAATTAAATTTAAATTATATGTGGGTATAAACCCAGGAGAGACAATAAAGTGTTCCGACTTTTCTGGTGGAACGCCTTTCGGGATAGTCTATGATGGAACATATCTGTGGGTTACAGATTTTAATTCGCCAAATATAAAGAAATTTGATAAGCAAGGCAATCCTGCTGGCGAGATCCCTATACCAAGTGATGAAAATTGCACGGGCATGACCTGGGATGGCTCAAATCTGTGGGTTCACGGTGTTACAACGAAGAGAATCTATAAATTGGACACTTCAAATGGTCAGATTATGGAGAATTTCGTATCCCATGCGACTCAACATCCTGCTGGATTAGCCTATGATGGAGCAAATTTATGGGTCGTGGATAGAAATGAATGGAAGATATTTAAGATAAGCACGTCTGGCAATCTACTTGGGGGGTTCAATATTCCTGTGCCACAGGGGAGTATTGATTTTGGCCCACGGGGCTTGGCTTTTGAACCAAACGGACCAGAGGGAGGGACACTTCTTTTGTATATGACTCATAGACGTGATAACCTCCGACGAGATTCCTGTGTTGTGTGGGAGATGACAAGAACTGGCTCATTAGTTCCGAACCATCATTTTGTACTTCCAGCATCTTATTATGGATGGGGTGTTGAAGTTGACCCTGCTACAGGCGAGTATTGGATTAGCCATAGAACACCTCCTCAAATATGTAAAGTAACAGGGTTCTATCAGAAGGACATAGGCATTGAAGAACAACCCTGCCCATCAAAAATACGTGAGGTCACTGTATTCTCTAATCCAGCCCAAGACAAAGTATCTATTAACTTTTCCCTGACTGATGTTAGAGAAGTATCTATCAACATCTATGATATAACTGGTAAAATAATCTGCTCTCTCGCAGACAAAAAGATGTTCCAAGCAGGGACACATCAAGTTGCCTGGAACGGCAGGAATAGGTTGGGAAAAAGGGCACCTTGCGGGGTTTACTTTTGTAAACTGGATGCTTTTGAATCAACTATAACAAGGAAAATCGTGATGCTGAAATAGTGTCATCTCACAGAGTCTGCGACCTCTATTACACAGAAAAGTATATATTTCCCACAGCTGATTAGAGATGATTTTATGTGATTTTTGAATTATATTTAATTTTCCTTGCAAATTTCAAGAAATTGTAATATAAGAATTGAAATGGAGGCAATTGAGTTAAAAGAAGTTTCCGCCGGGTACAATGGGACTCCGATTCTAAGTAATATATCATTAAAAGTTGAGGCAGGAGAATTTCTCGGGATTATAGGTCCAAATGGAGTAGGCAAATCTACTTTGCTTCGGATAATGTCCGGAACTCTGGCTACATCTAAAGGAGAAGTGCAAATAAATGGGAAAAATATCCGTGAGTATAAGCGTAAAGAACTTGCAAAAATTGAGGGAGTAGTGCCACAACAAAGTTTTTTCAGTCTCCCATTTAAGTGCTTTGATGTAGTTCTTATGGGCAGATTCCCTTATGTTGGATGGCGAGAGAAACACGAGGATTATGAAATTGCCACCCGAGCTATGAAACTCACTGAGACTTATGAATTAAAAGATAGATTGATTCAGGAAGTGTCAGGTGGAGAGCTTCAGAGAGTAAGAATTGCAAGAGCTTTATCTCAAGAGCCAAAAATTCTCTTGATGGATGAACCAACAGCTCATCTTGACATATATCATGAGATTAGGATTTTTGAAATCCTCAAGAAATTAAATGTGGAAGGACTTACAGTAATTATCACTTCGCATGATTTAAACACAGTAGGTGCGTATGCAAAAACTCTTGCACTCCTGAGCAATGGTTCACCACGACCTTCACCACAGAGTGGGCAAATTGTCAAGCTTGGAACACCGGATGAGGTTCTTGAAAAGAATTTGATAGAGGAAGTGTATCACGCTCGTGTCATAATCAAAGAGCATCCTGCCACTCACACTCCTTTCGTAATCCCTATCGCTTCTGAAGAATAAATCACTTTCTTCTCACAAAGTCTGCGACTGAATTTTCAGTTTCTACTTACTTTTCTCTCAGTCGCAGACTCTGTGAGAGGTTTTATCTGCGAGAGCGAGTCGTAGGTGAAACTTATTTTTTAATTGTTAAGATGAATCCCAATGCTACTGAGAGAAATGCGGCACATAAGACTCGAAAATACCCCGGTAGCAAAAAAGTTATTGTATGAGCTGGCAACCAGAACCAGAGAATGGTCATCGGAATAGACCCCCAGCTCAAAGATGGAAACCATACTCGTGCATCTAACTTTTCCTTAAACTCTGGCGCACTCACAAATCCTTGTTTATCAATCATCTTGTTAATATACTCGTGAGTTAGCATCATAAAGTAAGCGTAGCCACCTAAAATATTAACCCAGAGACTCTTTGAAAATGCTGGTGCAAATCCAAACCATAATTTGTTGGCAATGAGTGCTTTATCAACACCCCCACTAAATATTGAGAATGCCCAGGTGAACCATATTCCGAAAAGTCCCCAAACAAGAAATCTTTGAATGGGATGAGTTATTTTCCAAGTGCCAGTTCTAATTCGTGTTTTCAAACATTCGCCAAAGGTTGCCAGCAAAGCTACTTTAAGAAATCCCATCGGAATTGGATAATGTTGGGTCGCATAGATAAATGGCTTAATAAAAAATATCAAAAGTACTACCAAAGCAATAAAATAAATTGGACCGATTATATCGCCTTTTTTCATTTTTAGCTCCTTTCATCAATAAGTCTTTTTGCTTTTCCTTCGCTTCGAGGAAGACTATTTTGAGGAACAACGATTACCTGTGCCCCTATGCCGACAACATCCCTAATACGATTTACTAACATCTTTTCTGTCTCTTTGATTTTTTCTTCACCAGCCTTATAAATCTCGTCTTTTGCTTCTACTTTCACAACCATAGTATCAAGGTACCCTTTTTTCTTTAATATAATTTGATAAAGAGGTTCTGTTTTCTTGGATTCCATAATTACACTCTCAATTTGCGAAGGAAAAACATTAACACCATTGACAATTTTCATATCATCAGTTCTTCTCATTACTCTGTCCATAGTGACAAGAGTTCTGCCACAAGCACATTTCTCACGATGGAGAATAGTAATATCTTTAGTCCTGTAACGAATCATTGGCATCGCTTCTCTCTGCAAAGAAGTTAAAATAAGTTCCCCCTGTGTCCCAAGTGGCTGAACCTCTCCTGTATTAGGGTCTATAATTTCAGGCAAAATGTGGTCTTCATTGATATGAAGATTATAAGCACTGCAAGAAAAAGCAACTCCTGGCCCCATCAACTCTGTTAATCCATATGCCTCATGAGCTTTAATGCCCATTCTCTCTTCTATCTCTTTACGTATTTCATCACTCCATGGTTCAGCGCCAAATACTCCTATTCTTAAAGGAAGACTCCTTGCGTCCACACCTAACTCTTTCGCCTTCTCACTTATTGTTAATGCATAGGAAGGAGTACCAAACAGGACTGTGGTTCCAAAGTCTTTCATCAACATAACTTGTCTTTCGGTCCTCCCAGCACCGGATGGAATAACGGCACACCCTATTTTATCTGCCCCTTGCAAAAATCCCAATCCACCTGTAAAAAGTCCCATGCCAAGGGCATTCTGGGCAATATCATTCGGACGAACACCAGCCGCCCATAAAGTTCTTGCCATACATTCTGCCCACTGCTCCATATCCCCTGCTGTATATGGTCCGGTGATTGGCTTGCCTGTTGTTCCCGAAGAAGCATGGATTCTCACTACCTTATCCGGCATTGAAACAGCACACAATCCAAATGGATAATTATCTCTTAAATCTGTCTTTACAGTAAAAGGAAGTCTCTCTAAATCTTTAAGCGATTTTATGTCTTCTGGTTTTATTCCAATCTCGTCAAATTTCTTTTGATAAAAAGGAACTTGGCGATAAACACGGTCAATAGTCTTTTGGAGACACTGCAATTGGAATTCCTCCATTTCCCTTAAGGACATACATTCAAACTTTTCATTCCAATATTCTTTCATTTTTCCCTCCTATGATTTCACCACAAAGTCACGGAGACACCAAGGACACCAAGAAGCAAAAATTTAATAAAAACTTTGTGCCTTTGTGATTCATTATATCTCCTTTACGAGTCTACGACCTGCAAAAAATGCCTTTTTATTTATCTCTACGAATTTCCCAATGCTTTCAATGGCTTCTTGCCATATCTTTTCAGAGAAGTCAATAACTGTGGATGCTGCTCCTAACATAACTACATTTATAATTCTTGGATTGCCTGAGTCTTTTGCTATGTCTAATGCGTTTACCAGAGCAATATTATTTGAGAATTCTTTTGCCATCTGAACTGGGTCATCAGGATAAGGCACATCTCCAATAAATGCTGTCATCGGAATTATTCTCTGATTGTTCACAAATACTTTACCGCCTGGCTTTAAGTAATTAATTATCCTCAGGGTTTCTATAAGTTCAAGTGAGCAAATTACATTTGCTGTTTCTATGGTAGGAGAATAAACCTTCTGTCCAAATCTCACACCCGATACCACACTTCCTCCTCGTTGAGCCATTCCATGAACTTCTGACTTCTTTACATCAAGTCCATTAATCATTGCTGCACGAGCCATAAGTTCTGATGCAAAAAGAACTCCCTGCCCACCAACCCCAATAAATAATATATCCATTTTCACCACAAAGTCACAGAGACACGAAGAACACAAAGAATAAAAAAACTTTTTGACCTTTGTGCCTTCGAGCCTTTGTGGTTAATCTTTTACCCTTTCATTTATTATTCAAAGGCATCAAATTTACAAACCTGCAAGCAGAGACCACATCCGACACACAAGACCTCATTTATAACTGCCTTCTTGTCGTGTTTCTCAATTGCAGGGCACCCTAAATCAAAACAAGCCCCGCACCCATTACACTTCTCTGGAACTACCTTAAAGGGTGATTTAATATACTTTCTTTCATAAACAATACAATATCCACGAGCTATAATAACCGAGACTCCTTTAAATTCAAGTTCTTCCTTAAATGCTCTGCGGATTTCTTTAATATCAAGTGCATCAACGACTCTTGTGTGTGAAACCCCAATGGTTCGACAAAGAGCCTCAATATCTAATGTATGTGTTTGTTCTCCGTTCAATGTTACCCCGGTTCCTGGATTCACTTGGTGACCTGTCATTGCCGTTATACGATTATCCAGAATGCATATAGTTACATCCCTCTTATTATAAACACAATCAATAAGTCCTGTTATTCCAGAGTGTATAAATGTGGAATCTCCAATTACTCCGACAATTTTTTTATCTTTTGCCATTTTTGAAAGTCCAGATGCTCCACTAATGGATGCTCCCATACATAGGCAAGTATCTATAGCATTTAGTGGAGGAATTGCTCCTAATGTATAGCACCCAATATCTCCTGTAACTGGGACTTTCAGCTTATGCAAGATATAAAAAACTGCTCGATGCGGACACCCGGGACATAAAACTGGTGGTCTCTTGGGTATATCTACTCGGTTGTTGGTTATCAGTTTTCGGTTTTCGGTTTTACTTAAACTTTCTCTGACTATTTTGGTAGATAGCTCTCCTATTTCAGGAATTAAATTTTTACCTTCTACCCGAATTCCCATAACTTTTATTTGCTCCTCCATAAATGGGTCTAACTCTTCCACAACAATTAGTCTCTTTACTTTACTTGCAAATTCTTTTATCTTTTCTTCAGGCAAAGGATAGGTCATTGAAATCTTTAAAAATGAAGCTTCTGGGAGCGCCTCTTTGGCATATTGATAACTTGTACCTGCAGTAATTATTCCTATGTCTTGTTTCCCCCATTCAAATTTAGTGTATTCAAATTTATCAGAAAATTTCCTTAATCGTTCTATTCTCCTTTTAAGGTCAACTCTTCTTACTCTTGCATTCACTGGTAGTATTACATATTTCTTCATATTTTTTTCATACCCTTTAATTGGGAGTTCTTTCCTTTCTCCAGTTTTAACTATTCCTTTAGAATGAGAAATGCGAGTAGAAATTCTGAGTAATACAGGAATATCAAATTCCTCTGATATATGGAGAGCTTCCCCTACAAAATCTTTTGCTTCTTGTGAATCAGATGGTTCAAGCATTGGAACTTTAGCAAACTTCGCATAATTTCTGTTATCTTGTTCATTTTGCGAGCTCCACATCCCGGGGTCATCAGCAGATACAAGTACAAACCCACCATTTATCCCAGTATATGCACTCGTCATAAATGGGTCAGCTGCAACATTTAAGCCAACATGCTTCATCGCTGTCAAGACTCGCGCACCAGTAAGTGAAGCACCCCAAGCACTCTCGTAAGCTACTTTCTCGTTAATAGACCACTCGGCTTTTATTTCTTTATACCTGGCAATATTCTCTAAAATTTCTGTGGAAGGAGTTCCTGGGTAAGCTATTGCAAAGTGTACCCCATATTCATAAGCACCTCTGGCAATCGCCTCATTCCCTGATAAAAGCTTCTGCATTTTTATAAATATAGCATAGAATTATATCTCTGTCAAGATAAAATACAGGAAGATTATCATTGTTTTTAGACTTTTTTATATTATATTTTGACACGAGAGAAAATGAGGTTATTGTATAAGTTCCTGATGTTGTAAAATAAATTTTTCAAAATGCTTGTATCTAAATTAATAGAAGGCAGAAATATCATCCTGCGGCCACATACCCAAAAAGACTTCAAATTGATACACCAATGGATGACTAATCCACAAGTCACCGGAGAACATATAGATATTTCTCTTTCTGATTTAAGAAAAGGCTACGAAGAAAGAATAAAAGGTGACTACTACTTGCTCTTTATGATTGACAGAGAAAACACAACAATAGGTTTTTGCAATGTTTATTACCATCGTAAGGACCCGGAAAGTAAAATTGTAGATGTCGGTATATTCATAGGTGAGATAGGATATTGGGGTAAGGAATTAGGGAAAGACGCTCTAACAACACTTCTGATCTATACTTTTGATATATTAGATATTGAGGAAGTGACAGTGACATATAACAAGGACAATGAACGAATCAAGCGACTTACTACAAAGTTGGGGTTCAAAGTAGAGCAGAGTGACAATATCAAAGGCAAAACAACAAAAGAGGAAATTGAAGGAGCTAAAATAACAAAGGAAGAATTCAGGCAAACTGTATCTCATACGGAGGATGGAAAACTTTTTTATATTATATCTTGACGAACTAAATCTCTGCTTATAAATTTACGATAATATGAAAGAAGAAATCGAGAAATTTATTGAACATTTAGAACTTGAAGGCAACTCTCCACATACAATAAGAAACTATCAAATAGACCTTAAAGAGCTTGCCGAGTTCCTCAAACAAAAACCAGTATCCCAAATCAGTAAAAGGGATATTAGAGATTGGCTCGGCAGTCTTATGCGTTGGGAATACGACCGAAGCTCAATCTCAAGAAAGCTCTCGGCACTCCGCTCGTTTTTTAAGTTTTTATTTGAGAAAAAGATTATTGAACAAAATCCTTGTCTTGACCTTCATGCCCCAAAGCTTGAGCATAAAATCCCATCATTCTTGACCGAGCGTGATACAGAAAAACTCTTTAACCTCAAAGGACTTTCTCTAAGAGACCGAACTATCCTTGAAGTCCTATATGGAACAGGAATAAGAGCATCTGAACTAACTTCACTCAATTTAGAAAATATAAACTTTATGAATGAGACGATAAAGGTTCTTGGTAAACGAAGTCGTGAACGGATAATGCCCTTGACAAAAAGAGCTCTGTCATCTTTGCAACAATATCTTAATGAACGGGGAACTCACGAAGGTCCTCTATTTTTAAATAAATACAAGAAAAGACTCTCGGAGCGAAGTTTATATCGTATTGTTAATCGCCATATCCGAATGATAGCTGACCTTACAAGAATGAGCCCTCATACACTTCGTCATACATTTGCTACTCACCTTTTAGACCATGGATGTGACCTTCGGACAGTTCAAGAGCTACTTGGACATCGTTCAATTTCATCTACTCAAATCTATACTCATATAACTCCGGAGAGATTAAAAGAAATTTATACTCAAGCTCATCCAAGAGCTTAAAAAAGTCTTGAAATGATAGTCATAGGAATTTTTTTAAACTTAATTATCGGGACGCCAACCATAACATGGTTTCAAAATATTAGCGATTTTGTGTGGACGTCCCCAGCAGTTGGTGATATTGATAACGACGGTCTATCCGAAATAGTTGTGTGCGCTGGTTCAGACGGAGGTTGGGTGAATCAAGCGTTTTGCTTTGAAACGGACGGAATACTTAAGTGGTCGGTAGCAGGAGACGAGTATGGCGTAGGTCCTATATTAGCTAATATTGATAATTCTGGTGATGCCGAAGTGATGTTTAAAACTAATAATGGACTAAAGTGCTATAGTGCTAATGGTACATTGCTTTGGACTCATACACCTACATCACGACACATTCGGACTTTTGCTGTCGCAAATGTAGATACTTCTGGTGACGCTGAAATAGTATACACTAATAGCACTACGCTTTATTGTGTAAATTCAGGTGGAGGAACAAAATGGTTAGTACCTACGACAGGTGAAGGGAATATTTCGATAGCAGATGTTGATAAGGACAGTATTCCTGAAATATTAGTATATTATAATGGGACGCTTCACTGTCATAGTGGAATTGACGGTAGATTAGAATGGACTGCTAATACGCCCATTCCCGGCTCCTCTGCACCGGCTGTTGCAGATGTAGACCGAGATAGTCTTCCAGAGATAATTGTTACAACTACTGATTGGACTTCAACTAATAGAGTCTATTGTATAGAAGGAAATGGGACAATTAAATGGGAGTACATTGTTCCAATTACTCCAATTTTTAATAAGTGGCAAATAAGTAAATCTGCTATTGCCGACATTGACTGTGATGGTCGATATGAAATAGTGTTTTTTGTAATGCGGAATCAGAGAATTCATGTAATAAGAGAAAATGCAGCAGGCAATGGAGCAGATGAGGTTTGGACAGCCGATGCAGAAGATATCTGTGGAGGTTCAGGACCTACTCCTATTATTTGTAATATAGATGCAGACCCACAATTAGAAGTCATATGGATAGGGTCGAAGGCTCTTAAAATATACGATGGAATTACTGGTGCAGTAGATTATAGTGATTCTGTTAATTTCTATAGTGGCACACAGGACGAGCATGGTGCATCAGCAGCGGATGTAGATAATGATGGAGTAGTTGAGATTGTTGGAATATATAAGGATGGAGGGATAGCACTTCTTGAGGATGACGCTAACTGGGCTACACTTCATAAATCTGCTTTTCAGTCTGATGTCTATCATATTACTGATATAGAACAGCCGAGTCTTTATGTCCCTAAGTATCCACCCTGGCATTGGTTAGACCATAATACATGGCTCACACAATTGGACATACAGCCAGAAGGTGTAGAGGAAATACCGGCAGACGCAAACTTTAATCTGCGTATTTATCCAAACCCCTTTGTTCAATCCACAGTTATAAGATATCGGGTTTCAAATGTTAACGAGACTTCAATCAAAATTTATGACCTTTCTGGCAGAGCAGTAAAAACATTTAACAATTTAACCAATCAACCATTTAACCAAATTGCCTGGAATGGGGAAGATGAAAATGGGAAAAAGGTAAAGAAGGGCATTTATTTTTGTCGATTAGAAGCAGCTAATTTATCTCCGCAAATAAAAAAGATAGTTTACCTTCATTGAGAACAACAATAGGGGGAAATATGTGGAAGACAGGGATTACAAAGATTGAGCCAAATCATATTGTTATAAGGGGTTATGCCGTGGAAGATTTAATGGGCAGGGTTCCATTCTCGCACACCATTTTTCTTCTACTCAAAGGGAGATTGCCCAATGAGTCTGAAGGTAAAATGATTGATGCAATTCTCACATCATCAGTTGACCATGGTGCTACACCTCCGACTGCTCTTGCTTCTCGGATAATCGCATCAGCAGGAGTTCCACTTCCAACCGCAGTGGCAGGTGGACTTCTTGCAGTTGGAGATGTTCACGGTGGAGCAATTGAGCAATGTGCTCAAATCCTGCAAGAATGGGCAAAAAAAGGCGAGCCACAAGAAGTAGCTCCAAAATTACTTTCAGAGCTTAAGGCACAAGGAAAAAGAATGCCAGGAATTGGGCATCGCATTCACACAAAAGACCCAAGAGCCAAAAGACTCTTTGAACTTGCCGAGGAGTTTAAGATTAAAGATTGTCATACAAAACTCTTGCTCGCAATAGAAAAGGAAATAAATAAGGGCAAGAAAAAGCCACTTCCCATAAATGTAGATGGAGCGATTGGGGCTGTCATTTCTGACCTCGGGTTTGACTTTCGTATTGGAAAAGCGTTTTTCTTGCTTTCAAGAGCCGCAGGACTTGTTGCTCAGGTTTATGAAGAGATGACTCGCGAACGTCCAATGCGAAGGATTTGCGAAACAAAAACCGAGTATGATGGTCCCTGGGAAAGGGAACTATAAAAGTGAGTTTGCTTGCAGATTAGCATCAATTAAGGCAGACTTGAGTTGAGTTCTTAAATCGTCAGTTGATTTCTTGACCCAAATAGGAGCTCCCCAATAAATTACACACCTCGCAAATAACAATGGAAGCTTATATCTATCCCAGCTATTGAACCTTATAAGTCTTGAAATAGCAACTCCTACAGGAATAATTGGCAATCCGGTAAATTCGGCAAGTTTTAGAATCCCCTCTTTTGCTTGATGAACTGGCCCTTTAGGCCCATCAGGAGTTATTGCAAATGAGCTATCGTGCAATTTTAAGAGCTTCAGAAACCCTCTTGCTCCTTCTTTATCTGAACTTGAACCTCTTATTACTTTATATCCCAGAGGTCCTGCAATTCCTGCCATAAATTCTCCATCCCTGTGTGTAGATACAAGAACAGCAACATTTTGAAACCTATTAGCATACACAAGAGAGAAAGAATCACTATGCCAAAAGGCATAAATTACCCGAGTTTTTGGAACTTCACCTTCATTTCTTATTCTAAGACTCCTCCCTATGTTGACAACAAGAAACCGCGCAATCCAGGAAGCAACCTTTACCTTAGAATTATCCATTTGTATATCACATAATGCAGATACAGGGAAAAGTCAATCAGAAAAAAGTTGACTTCCTTAAAGTTAGAATATATAAAAAACAAAATGCTTCTCATAACAGTAAATTGGCATAAAAATTTGAGAAATATAATATAGATAAAATGACTTATAGGAAATTATATTCTGGGGATGAAGAGACTATTGAAACTACTAATGATTATGTTACTTATATTGAAAAACTTCATAGGTCTGCCGATAACAGCAATCTGATTTTATTCAGAGGGCAAGAACATGATTGGGCTTTACTTCCTAAAATTGCAAGGTTAAAACCTAAAAATAAAATTTTACTATACGAAAAACAAATGTTAAATGAATTCAAAAGAAAAAGTATTCCTTATTTAAATAATTTCAAGCCTGAATCTCTTTGGGATTGGCTTACATTAGCTCAACATCACGGTTTACCAACGAGGCTTTTAGACTGGACGGAGAATCCACTTGCAGCCTTGTGGTTTTGCATTTCAAAGAAACCTAAGGATGAATCTCCTGGGGTTGTTTGGGTATTGATAACTAGTGAAGAAGATTTTGTTGATCTTGACGATAAAGCACCTTTTAATCAGCAAAGGACAAAAGTTTTTCAACCAAAACACATTGCAAATCGCATAATTGCTCAGAAAAGTTGGTTTACAGTCCATAAATATGTAAAAAAAGAAAAAAAGTTTATACCACTTGAGAACAACACAACATACGCAAAGCATTTAAGAAAATTAATTATTCCCGCGAAACGATTCTCAGAAATGGAAGTTACGCTTTACCACTATGGAATTGATACTTATTCTTTATTTCCTGAACTTGATAAACTTTGCAATTTAATTAAATGGAAAACCGTACCATCTTCAAAAGACTCTTATAATAAACTTCTCAAAGCATTGGTTGAGAGCTCTAAACTATTGGCTAAGGACCCTAAATACTTCAGGGAGAGTAACAAATGATTTGGAGAAGACAACGAATGGATTGTGGAGTTCTACGAACGGTTCGTACTGAAGAACGAATGGCTCGTACTGAGGAACGAGTGGCTCGTACTGAGGAACGAGTGGCTTGTACTGAGGAACGGATGGCTTGTACTGAGGAACGGATGGCTCGTACTGAGGAACGAATGGTTCGTACTGAGGAACGAATGATTCGTACTGAGGAACGAATGGTTCGTACCTTTCTACAAATGAGTGGTAGAACTCTACGAATGGATGGTAGAATTCTCTGATGCGAACAAACAAAGGAGATTAAAAATGATACCGATATTTAGACCGGAAATGAACAAAGAGGAAATACTCAAAGAATTAGAGAAAATATTTGATTCGGGTTGGATTGGGCTGGGTCCAAAAACCAGTGAATTTGAGGAAAAGTTTGCACGCTATGTTGGAGCAAAATATGCCATCGGTATTAGCTCTTGCACTGCGGCTTTGCACCTCTCTTTTCACTCTCTTGGGATAAAAGAAGGGGATGAAGTAATCATTCCTTCATTCACTTTTGCATCAACAATTATCCCACTTCTGTATCAGAAAGCTATTCCTGTATTTGCGGATATTCTTCCTGATACTTTATGTATGGACCCTCTGGATATAAAGCGAAAGATTACTAACCGCACCAAAGCTATTGTAGTTGTGCATCTTGGGGGACATAGTGCTCCTATGGATGAAATCTGGGATATAGCAAAATCGCATAATTTATTCGTAATAGAAGATGCTGCCCACGCTTGCGGAAGTGAATATAAAGGCAAAAAACACGGTGGGCTTCCTGACACTAAAATTACTTGCTTTAGCTTTCACGCCGTAAAAAACCTTACTACAGGTGATGGCGGTATGATTACAACTGAGGATACTAAACTGTATGAGAAATTAAAGAGATTGAGGTGGCTGGATATAAATAAAAGCACCTGGGACAGAATAGCTACTGGTTCTTATCCTTGGGAGTATAGGATTGATGAATTGGGGTTTAAATATCATATGAATGATATTGCAGCAGTAATTGGACTTGCACAGTTAAAAGTCCTTGATAAGCATAATCAGAGAAGGCGAGCTATTACACAGAAATATAATGAGGAACTTGGAAACCTTGATTGGATGGAGATTCCAGTTGAGCGAGAATATACTAAAAGTTCTAACCATATGTA
>JAUWHX010000026.1 GCA_030605695.1 bacterium
TTGGGCAGAGCGGGATTTGAACCCGCATCCCTTTTGAGGACTAGATCCTAAATCTAGCGCGTATGCCAATTCCGCCACCTGCCCTTTCATATTCTGTATTTAATAGTATAAATATCTATTGTCAAGGATAAAGAAGAAAATTTATTTGTGTGGCTCAATGATTACTTTTATTGATTCCTTGGCTTGTGCAACAAGATTAAATCCCAACCCTGCATCCTTTATGCCAAAACGGTGTGTTATCATTTCACGAACTCTTACCTTGCGAGTCCTGATAAGCTCTATTGACTCTTTAATATCCGGCTCAACAGCCGCATAAGTGGATACAAGAGTTACGCCTTTGTTCCAAAGCTCAAATAAGGGAAAAGGAACCTCAATATCCGGTGCAGGTGGTGCAAAAAACAAAATAGTTCCTGCTCGGTCAACAGAGGAAAGCCCTTGAGCGATGGCTTCAAGAGACGATGTGCAAATTATCACCTTGTCAGCAAACTTCCCATCATTAGCTTCTTGCACTCTCATAGGCATATCTTCTTTTGCATTTATTACAGTATCTGCACCAAACTTCTTTGCTGCATTAAGTCTGTACTCATTTATATCGGTAGCAATCACTCGTTCTGCTTCAAGCACACGAGCAAGTTGGATATGTAAGAGCCCAGAAATCCCACTCCCTATTACAAGAACCACATCATCTTTCTTGATTCCTGCTATTCTTTGCCCACGAACCACACATCCGAGTGGCTCTACAAATGTTCCTTCTTCAAAAGATACCTCATCGGGCAGGAGATAAACACCTCGCTCAACATTTATTTTTGGTACTCTTATATATTCAGCAAATCCTCCGGGGTCAAAGTTTGTTGAGTGTAAGGTATCGCATAAAGTATGATGACCAGCAAGACAGTAATGACATTCATTACAAGGGACATGATGAGACACAAAAACTCTATCTCCGATTTTGTATTTTTTAACATCCTTTCCAACTTCAACAATTTCACCTGCAATTTCATGTCCCAATACCCGAGGAGCTTTTTTAATCCTATACCATTCCATTACATCGGAGCCACAAATCCCACTTGCTATTACCTTTACCAATAGTTCATCAGGACCAATTTTTGGAACAGGCAACTCCTCTAATCTTACATCCTTATTGTTATAATACATTGCTACTCGCATAATATTTCTCCTATGTGAAGTTGGTTTGTTTTGGTTTCTTTGTGGATTTTTTTATTAGCCTCTTTGCCATGCGCATCTCCAATGGCAAGTATTCCATGCGGTGAAACAAAGCCTTTGCACGCTCATTTCCAGCCCAAACCAGTAGTTCAAGTGTAGAAAAACCTTTTTGGGATGCCCACTCCTCTATTGATTCCAGAAGGGCTTTACCGATACCAGCACCACGGAACCTTTCACTGACTCCAAGATATTGTATTGTAAGATATGGAGCCTTTAACAAATCGTCAGTGTGGTTCTCAACAATACCCATCACAAAACCCACAACCTCTTTATCTTGTTCAGCCACGAGTATGGTTGTTTCATTGTCCTCAAGGGCTTTTGCGAAGAATTCCTCATTTACTCCAATCTCTACTGGTGACTTCAATGTTTCACCAAATCCCTCCGGAGCGATTTGTCGCATAAATTCGGTCATTTCAGCATCAAGGACAGCAAGTAAGTGCACATCTTTAACTTCAGCAAAACGAATTGAAAAAGTCATTAAGTCTCCTTCCACAGAGTTCTATGAATCTGTTATTTGTTCTTTCTCTTAGTGCTTTTCAGACTATTAAATAGCTCAAATGCTTCGTCAACGGATGTGTTTTCGTGGACTATTTTGCGAACTGATTGAATCATTGCCATCGGATGCTCTGATTGAAAGATGTTTCTTCCCATATCCACACCACAGGCACCTTTATGAATAGCATTGAAGGCAAGCTCGAGTGCCTCACGTTCAGCAATCTTCTTGCCACCTGCAATCACTATAGGCACAGGACAACTCTCTACGACCTTTTCAAATCCCTCACAATAATAGGTTTTTACAAAATGAGCACCAAGCTCTGCGGCAATACGAGAAGCTAAACTAAGATACCGAGCACCTCGTGTCATCTCTTTGCCTACCGCCGTGACTGCCAGAACAGGAATCCCATATTTCTCACCTTCATTTACCAACTTTGAAAGGTTGATAAGTGTCTGATGCTCATACTCACTGCCCACATAAATAGAAAGAGCCATTGCTGATACATTAAGGCGAATGGCTTCCTCTATGCTTACAGCAATTCCTTCATTAGAAAGGTCTTTTCCGACAATACTATTTCCGCCAGATACTCTGAGAACAATTGGTATGTCTGTATCTGCGGGTATTGAGGTGCGTAAAATTCCACGAGTAAGCATCAATGAGTCAGCATAAGGAATAAGCGGAGTAACCGTTTTTGCAGGCACTTCTAATCCTGATAAAGGTCCGAGAAAGTAGCCATGGTCAACAGCAAGCATTACTGTATGTCCATCTGATTTAATTATTCTTGATAACCGATTTTTTAATCCCCAATTCATTTTGCCTCCTTTTTATGATTTTATCCTGATTTTTACTGAAGTCAAGAAGTTTTTCTAACCACAGAAAACACAAAGGTAATTCAAAGAATCGTGAATCGTAAATCGTGAATCTTGTAATCTGCTTTTATAGAGTTGTTCGGGTATAAGAAATTTGATGTCCGAGGAATCTTTTGCTGAGCTGGCTGAATCCTCTCGGGATGTCAGAAAAGTAAAAAGCGTGATTCGGGTTGGTGGTTCGTGTTCGTGGAGGAGGAATCTCCATACTACCTAAAATATCTTTAACTTCAAGGGCAACTGAGCTGGCTGAGTCTATAATCTTTACTCCCTTTCCCATAACCTCTTGAATCTTATCTTTTATAATAGGATAATGCGTGCAACCCAAAATCAAAGTATCTACATTCTTTTTCTTTAACCCAAGCAAATAACCTTCTAAAACAAGTCTCGTGACCTCATAATTACCTCTTTCCTCTTCTATAATTGGAACAAGCAAAGGGCAACTTTTTGAATAGACTTTTATATCCCGATTTATCCTGTGAATTGCAAATCTGTATGCAGAACTCTCTATGGTGGCGCGAGTTCCAATTACACCTATTATATTGTTTCTTGTTGTGCGAATTGCCTCACGAACTCCCGGCTCTATCACTCCAACAATAGGCAAAGAGTATTTATTCTTAAGCCATTCAAGTGAAGTGGATGAAACTGTATTGCAAGCTACAACTATAAGTTTTACATCTTTTTTGAGCAAGAATTTAACAATCTGGTCAGAGAAATCTTTAATTGTGGAAGTGGATTTTCCTCCGTAAGGAACTCTTGCGGTATCACCAAAGTAAATTACTCGTTCCTCTGGCAAAGTCCTCAGAAGCTCACGAGCTACTGTAAGTCCTCCAATCCCTGAATCAAATACACCAATACTTTTAGCCATAGATAAGATACTCCATTTTTTACTTCAGCAAAATAAACTTCTTGACTTGTAAAAGTTCACTTCCAATCTTCAGTCTGCAGAAATAAACTCCACAAGGAAAGTCTTTTGCGTTCCAGTCAATCGTATATTCACCGGATTGCTTTAATCCTTTAGCAAGCGTATTTATTTTTTGACCACAGATGTTGTATATAGCCAAATCAATTTTTGCTAATTGAGGAATATTGTATATTATATTAGTTATAGCATTAAAAGGATTTGGATGCACCACCAGTTTTACATTTTGCACTTTGCATTTTGCATTTTCATCAACTCCTACTTCTTTCTTGTAGAATGTCTCAAGTTTCAAATAGTCTGCATAATTTGTAAATGGGTGCTTGTTCGTGGTAAAAACGCGCAGTTTTATCTGATTGTCTCCTGAAATATAATCTCCTACATTATGGATTATACCATCCTCCTGAGTAAAATCCTGTGGGCCTATTATTCTCCAGCCAATGAGGTCCCATTCCGAGCTCGAGTAGTTCCAAATGTATAAGTAATTAAAAGTGCTATCCTCTGACGAATGCCCATTACAAGTTATCCAAATTCTTTTTATGCTATCTCTCGGCTCATCCACATTGTAATAAGTATAAAAGTCTGTGCAATACTCAATCCACCACTTTGAGTCTATCACAAGATACTGCCCATCATCAGCAGAAAGGGAGTTTTTGTCTCCACTCACTATGGTTCCATAAACTATGCTCAAGGAGTCACACAAATACTCAGAAGCACAAAGCAGATTCCAGTATGCTCTCAATGCTAACATAAATTCATCAAGCTTTACAAATTTGAGCTCCCCGGGATGTAAATTATTTAGTCTTTCCATTATTATACGAATGGAGTCAACATTAAAACAAAAAAGATGAGCACCTGAACACAAGAATAACGGTCTTTCGTTAAAGCTATTAGCTACACTATCTAACACAGCAACTGCACTATCTATTGTCCCTGTTGCAATTGGTGCAGGAATAACCCAAGGGATATTATTAGAGACTCTGAAATTGCCGGTATTTATCCAGCCAAGCTCAGTACCAGTATAACCTTGTGTAAAGCCAAGAAAATTATTTAGTGTTGATGTATATGCAGAAATAATCTCTTCATCCATCCTAAATCCATTTATAAGGGCAAGAGCTTTTAGGTCGCACTCATCCATCCTTGATTTTGATTGATTCAAATATTGGCCCAGCAAAGGAAAATCAGTAGGATAGATATAGCCCAAACCAAAGCCTGCAATAAAATAGTCATTATCGGTTTTCGTCTCATAATAATGTTGATAAATTCCAGGGCAATGATTTCTAAACACTGGCTCAAAATACCAGTTTAATGGAATACTCCCACGCATTGGGTCATCCCATGCATTATAAAATCTATTTTGCATCATGTCGCCACCGCCATCTATCATAGTAAATGTACAGTATATTTTTGTTGTATCTAATGACACTGTATCACAATGTAGTTGATGATAAACAGTGTCGGCAGGCATTTTTGAATGCACAGAATAATTGACTGCGTCATACCTTTCGTGCAAAAGCATAAGATTATATTTTGATGCAAGATGAACATGCCATGCCTCATAAACCGGGTTAATGTACACTTCAGGCCAGCCAAGCACAATACCAAATGGATTCATCTGCTCGTAATAGGTTTTAAGTAATTCATACTCTTCCGTATCATCAGGATTGGGTGAAAGGTCAACCACGCAGGCGCGATTTTCAATAACATAATCTTTCTGTGGATGACCACATTCCCACAACCACCAGTGAATAGTCATCATAGCAATCATATCTGTATTACAATAGGGAAAAAGGCTGTCTCTTTGCCAAGTATATGCTTCTATTTGGTCAGTCCACATACCCCTCAAATCCCTGAGTTCAGATATTCCGAGGCTATCAAGTTTATTTATATAGTCAGGATGAGCGACAATGGCACTATCTATTCCAGCCATTGTGAAAGCAATATTTATAGAATGGCGAAAATTAGTGTCATAGAGGATATATCCTTTTACATTATTTCTATATTTGCTTAGTGCAGAATCCAAAGAGACAGTATCGCAAGCAATCCAGCCCTTATATTGATAGTAATCAAGCCACCTTTCTGATGGAGTTAAAAGAAGTGGAGTTATATTGTGCCAAATATCTTCCCAGATTATATAGAGACACGCAGAATCACGATTCACATTACCTTGAAGACTTAATGCCAACAATCTCTCCTTTTCGGGTGTATTCTTGAGGTCAATAACATCAAGATGTATCCCATAAACTGATACCGACCACAAAAGTATCAAAAAGTTAATGCATTTTCTCATCTCTCCTCCTCTCGCTACTTCAAAAGCGGCGTTTTTTGCTTATGAGAAACTATTCCTATTTTTAGCGAAGCAGAATCAGCTTCTTTGTAATATTGTAATCTCCTGCTGTGAATTTTATAAAATATACTCCACCTCCAAGCTTCTCGGTATCCCACACTACTTCGTTAATCGTTAATTGTTCATCGTGGATCGGGATTTCCCGAACAAGTCTGCCAGAAATATTGTAAATCGTTAATCGTAAATCGTTAACCGCCCGATTTGCGATTAACGAATAACGAATAACGGTTTTTCCTATAGATGGATTAGGGTATGCTTCTAATTTTACACTTTGAGATTTGAATTTTGCGTTTTCTTCAACTCCTGTATTCCAATTAAGTGCAACGCAATATGGAAAATCGGCTATCGGCAAACTGTCAAATGTAGTTGAAGTATCACCGACAGAGTAAGTTGGTATATCATTTGCTGAGCCACTCACGAAGTCTATGAGAACAGCAGAAGATACGGTTGCATCGTTGACCGTAAGGTTCAATAATTTATCTGTATAGTTATCCTTTGCTTCTACGCCGAGCCAATATACTACAAACCGTTTGCCCGTTGTAGTATCCTCAAAATTAGCGGAAGTAAATTTGTTAAAGGATGTGGAATCTACATTGATATTCTCAAAATGTGATGAGAAATTCTCTGTGTTTTGTACAGTCTCATCGAAGATGCTACAAATATTCTGAAGGGCGTAATATGACTTTTTGCGAATACAATTTGTGTCAATCTTTACAAGTTTCCATATATCAAACCTTGAGCCATCCCAATGAGTTTCTACATACAGTTTATGACTATCTGATTCAAGCTCAAAGAACTTCAGGAATTTGCCCGATGCTGGAACCCACCTGTATTCACTCGTTGAGTACCAATTTCCAATACTGAACCACAGGGAATCCAGTGCCGCAACAAAAATACTAATACTATCACCGTTTCCCACGCTTCTTGACCAAAAAGTATACCACCCATCTTCTGTCAACTCGAAATCATAGTAAGCATAACCTGAATCTCCCATACCATCTGGTGTCCAGATACAAGAATCTCCTGAAGCGAAAGGGTCATAAACGGTCTCCATTGGTATGGATATTCCGGTATAGTCTTCGCCCTCTGAAGTAAAAGTATACACATCTTGTGGAGTACAAACCACACCGCAAAATGGAGCTTCACCAAACTCAAAATCGGTTCGTTCAGAATAGTCACTAACCCAATCAGTCCTTCCCATATTGTTTGTTAGCGAGTGAAAGTCCCAATCAACGGTCCAGGTGGTAATCTCTATGCCCTGTTTGAGATTGAGAATATATCTTCTTGCAAGATACTTTGCCTGCGTTGTCTCAGATGAATGCTGAGGATTAAACGGGTCGGGACTCAGTGGGTCTGGATGAATTGAATCTGAAAGGAAGCAACCTTCAGTATCCCAAATCTCAATGCTATCGCTAAATAATGCAATCGTATCTTTCAGGGCGTTTATTTCTTCTTCATAAGAGTCATAGGGACTCTCAAATTGAGTATTTGGCTTCCATACCATTAGATTTTGAGGTGCTTCAGGTAGTGTTCTATAAGGGTGTATGCCTATTTTATCTACATATTCGCTAACACCATTCTCAAGACAGGACTTGATAAATTTAATATCAACAAGTGCCATCCCTCCAAGACAGATAATAGCATCAGAATCAATTGTTCTGATAGTGGTTGCCGTTGAACACACAAGAGCAGAGTATTGCACAGGATTTGCCGATGGACACCATGTCTCATCAAGATTTGGCTCATTCCAGATTTCCCAATGTCTTACTCTATCTTGATACCTTTTTACGACTGTATCTACATAGGCAAGCCAGGCAGAGAAATAGACAGCACTATCTGGTATAGGAGGAAACCCTTTTGGATTGTATAGAACATTTGGGTCAGATAGAATAAGATAAGGTATAATACTGTGGTCAAGAAGCTGATTTATAATTGTGTCAATAGAAGTAAAGTCATAGTATCCAACAGAGTCGTGTTCCACATATCCCCACGGCACTCCGAGTCTACACCACTTGACACCAGTTTCAAACATTTTTTCGGTTATATCCTTACGGATAGGACCTATATCAAGCCAGATAGTATGTATTCCTATACCAGAACCTGCAATCTCCGCGGAATTCCTTGGCTCAAGTTGTCCTCCAGAGATAGAAGTACATAGCAGAAGAGAAATAATCAAATACCCAATCCGCATCAGGTGGAAAGAGATTTTTTTGTTTAACACCTCAACCTTCTTTTCCTCCCCATTGCCAATAGAGATAAGGAAGTATTGGTATAAGCATAGAAACTGTCTCCTTAGCATCGGGAAAACAGAAAAAGATTGCAGGAAACTCAGCCCGAAAATTTCTGAGAATTGCCCATCTATTCTTCAGAAAAGGGGCTATCCGAAATCCATAAGTAAATTGGTATTTCCTTGGCACATTATCCAAATAAATAAATGTAGTCCCATAAGAGCCAGCAGAATGAAACGAAAGCCATTTATAAATTCTCCAATCAATTCCTAAAGACAAATCTGGACTTATTAAGTCTTGAAATCGCCTTCCGAAATATTCAGGACGATTAGAATTCTCAATCAGAAGATATTCGGAATAGGTAACACCTAATGAGAGATGCAGACGCAGACGTTTCGAAAGATGCCATGTAGCATTAAGTCGGTTATACCAACTACTTCCTTTTCGCACAACACGAAGAGAGTCGTAGTCTTCCATCAAGTTAATTTCTTTAAAAAGGCATTGAAACATTGTTTCATAAGCAAGAGCAGGTTGAATCCTATGTTGTTTTGCAAGAGCAAACCTAAAATTAAAACTCGGAACTCCTCCAAGCAAGCATTCAATGTCAATCTCGGTAGTCAGCCAATCTGTTATTCCCCACCACATCCAGCCCGGCGTCAAACCCAAAACCGGAAAATTATATGCCCATTCACCTTTATGAAAAGTATATGCGGTATAGGAATCAAGAGGGTGAAGCATATTTTCATTGATGAGTCCTATATTAGTTTCTTGTGCTAAAATGTCCGAAAACAAAAGAGACAATAGAAAAACACTCATACATGCATCTCTTGAAAACAATTTTTTATTTAACCGTATAACTAATTTTTAGTGAAGAAAATTTAACTTTTTCATAGTTGCAAAGTTGCAAACCTCAAGCTCGCAGAAATAATGATTTTAGTACACCCATACTACTTTCCTGACAATAGTCCTTTCTCCGGATAATCTGACAAAGTAAACCCCTGAATTTGGATTACAAGCTATATCAATCTTGCCTTTTGCTTTCCCTCTGAAAAGGTTCTTAATCTTCCTACCTGCAATATCAAAAATATCCAATGTCACCTGTCTATCGATGGGAGTACTGAAACTTATTCGTAATTCAGAACCCTCTTGATGTGCAGCAAGTTTCCAACTTTGGGGCTTGTTTTCTTCCTCAGTCCCCGGACTCAGCAAAGTTATATCTCTAAATGCTGTAAGACTATCTCCTGCACTATCCCATATTGTAAGACGGAGGTCATATTCGCCTGCACTCATCCCGGAAGTGTTCCATTTGCCAAGGGTATCATTATGAAACTGACTCGTTGATTCCCGTATAAGTGTCCAGATAGAATCTCCTTTATAAGTCCAGTATAATTTATATCTATCAAAAGCAATAGGATTAAAAGGACCTGCATCTATCCACGCAGAGCCATATATATCAATAGTTGTATCAACCATCCCAGTAGCAGGGCTATCTATTGCAGTAACCATTACCAACGAGGTATCCATTGCTTCAGGCTCATATTCAAAGTAAGAATTGACTGCCAGAAGATAAGAATGGTTATGAGCAAGATTAGGGCCCATAGGTGGAGGTGACCACGGACTGATGCAGATGACGGATGTGTTTGATAAAAGCAAAGTTGCGTTTTGCCACACACTCACGAAGGATTTGACCATACCGTCGGTGAAACTTCCAAAAGCGTTGTCCACGACCCCCAAGTGAAGCCAAATGCCGTCACAAGTGCATCGGGTGGCGTAAGTCACGGAGTTCCCCTTGCCCATCATCTCTCCAAAAGTGCAGGAATCTATGTAAAAGACTGTTTGTTCTAACGCATATGGTTGCCAGGAGTAGACAGCTGAGTTTATGAGACGATGATGTCGGTCAGGAAGGGGTACTGTCAGGTCAGTGTAAAAAGTGGAGTCCATTATACCGTAGAAGGTTATTGTATCCGAGCCCGGAATCCTCATCATAGAACCCATTACTAGGGAATTCGTGACAGTCAACGAACAGCCCGGGTGAGTGCCTACTCCCCACCAAACATTGTAACAGGTATCTATGGTCATCGTATAGTCTATTCCAGCAATACCGGGTTGTGTATCGCTGAACTCAAAGTGTAGTACTGTGTCAATACCAGGGAATTGGATGTCTATCACTGAACCATCCGGTATTTCAAGCCAAGGTAGCAATTTGGCACAGTGAAGAAAACTTACCCGGCATGAGTCATTTACCAAGAGGTCTCCTATATAGTCCACATCCTCCATAATGAGGATAGAGTTGTTAAACACCTTCCTAAAGACCCAATCAGTAAAATGCACTCTTCGGGCAATGTAAGTAGAGTAGTCACGAAGCTCTACCCAGTCTAACGGAATGCCGTTCCCATCTATTGTGGCATCTATGGCTTCAAACTTGGCACTATCCACAAGAAATGTAAAATACTGAGATAGATAAAATTGCTTGAAGCTCAAGTGTGCACCATTTTTGAAAATAGTCTGCCCTTGATTTTGTGCATATAAGTGCCCAGAGAGAGTAAGTTTCGCATTATCTACCAGGAGCATTCCATTCCCATAAATGATAATATCACCATCTTGGACATAGTCTGTGTCTATAAGAACAGTATCACCTATGTAAAGAGTGCCCTTTTTGTCAGAAGTAAAACTAAAATCTTCCCTTCCCGAGAAAACTGGACTTTCTGCAAAAAATCCTCTCCTCCTGTTAATACTTGTTTCCCATTCCCCAACAGACAATGAAGTTTGAGCAATATGCCTTGGTGTATCTGAAACAATTTTTTTCTCTCTGTTTTTAAGACATACCCCATCAACCTTTGCCTGTGGAAAAACAGTTAAAATAAATGCTATCCAAAACATTATCTTTTCCTTTCGCTACCTAAAAAGCAGCAGTTTTTTGGTTTGTGAAAATTCATCACCGACCGTTAATTTACAAAAATAAACCCCTGAACCTACTTTTTCGCCTAAATCATTCTCTCCATCCCAAACTACAGTAACGAGTGATGAGTGACGAGTGACAGGCAGGGGTTTGACCAACCGGCCTGTCAAATCGTAAATTTGAATCCTTGTTACTTGTGACTTGTCACTTGTTACTGGTATTTGACAACAAATAACGGTCTTTTGAGTAAATGGATTAGGGTATATCTTTAATTTTGCACTTTGCACTTTGATTTTTTCACTTTCTTCAACCCCGCTTTCACTAACTCGGACCATAAAGTAAGTCTGGACACTGTCTCCAAAATTGTCCTTTAAAGTGAGCCAGAGTGCATAATATCCTATTTCAAGAGAATCCGTGTCCCAATACCCAAGAAGCGAATCCCTGACCCCTTCAGTATGCTCAAGCCCAATTAGTATTAAACTATCCCAAGTAGGTGGAGGGGCATACCATAGTCTGTAAGAACCAAATGAGTATGGAGAACTTGGACCTACATCAATGTATGCTGAACCATATATTGGAACAAAGTTTGATATAGGAACAACGGTTGGTGAATCTACTGAAGCAAAATATAAAGCTGATTCATCAAGCAATCTTGGCGACTGAAAACTCCTGCTATTGAGAAGTACGGACTTCCCTTTATCCTTAAGACAAAATTCACTCATTAAGTATCCGTGGGATAGTGCAAATATCCCTTGCTCAGCCACAAAAGTCTCAGCAGATATACCACACTGGTCAGCAAAAATAAATGAGTTTCCATAAATCCAGAACGGCCCACCTTTGCCATCATGAGTTGAACTTTTCATATAGAGAGTATTATAGTTCATAGAGAGAATTTCCGAAATTATACTGTTTTCTAAAGTAACTATTGCTGTATCCTGCATATGCAAATGCCAGTTCACTACTTTAGTATTTACAAGTCTCAGTCGTCTATCAGAAATCGGAATCTCCCAATCAGAATAATAAGTCCCGGGCGTTAAACCAGATATAGTAAAACTGTCAGTCCCTGTTGCCCGAATAATAGGAGGAGTCTCACAGTCACGGATAGTTACATCTGAACCCGAGTGAAACCAGGGTCCATTTTCCAAAATATAGCAGGAATCAACAGTAATACAATAATCTACTCCCTTACACAAAGGTAAATTGTCAGGCAAAATCCAGTGAGCTACAAACTCTTCGTGAAATGGAAAATAATCGACTGTATCTCCTTCCTCAAATACAAGCCACACAGTCAGAGACCCGGAGCGAGTAAATGTCCCACGACTTGTATCTGAAAAAGCATACTCTCCTACAAGCCCATGACAGTCCTCTATCGTAATTTCTGCTTGATTACACAAAAACCCAGCTATCCAGTCATCAAAATATGTGTTTATCCAACTAACCTGACTATTATACCCGCAGTTCACAAGAGCAGGGAAAAGATTTGCGTAAAAATGCGAATTCTCAAGCTTGAGCTCAGAATTGTCGGCAGTAAAAAAGTTAAATTGCCATGAGAAAATTTGCAAGAAGCCGACACGACTCGAATCAGCGAGAAGCTTCCCATTATTAAGTAACCATATATCGCCATAGTTTAGGAAATCAGCATTTTCAATTAAGATGACCCCATTGTTCATCACACAAATATCTCCGTAGTGCAGATAAGTTGTGTCGTGCACATAAAGTGTCTCGTTTGGATTAGGATATCCGACAATAAGAGTATCCAGTATCTTTTTCGCCTCAAAAATGGCCTGTGGACTTTTTACCACTGCTTCCGGAAGTACAAGATTTCCTGAGCCTGCGCTCATCCTCACAAACTCATTTATCTTATCAAAATTGGTTGTTGCCAAACCGTGTTGTGTTAATCCCCAGCACAAGATAATAAAAACTATAATGGTTCTCTTTGACATCATTTCCCCTCCCGTTACCTCTCACAGAGTCTGCGACAAAAGTAGCAGTTTCTTGTCGGAAATCCGTGGCTTATGTATTTGATAATTTTAGTGTACCCATACTACTTTCCTTGTAATACATTTATTCGGGGTGTCCATCCGTAACCAATATATTCCTGAAGTTTCAGGATGCCATACCAGATTGTGTGTCCCAGCCGATTGTTCATCCGACACGAGAGTCGCAATACATCTACCATCCAATGTATAGACAGTAATGACGACATTATTTCTCTTAGATAGTAGATACTTCACATTTATACCTCTAAAAGTGGGTAAGATAGAAAAAGAAAGTTTAGTATCTATTTTAGTTTCTCGTTCTGTAATCCCTTGTTCTGGCAGTAGGGTTATACTCTTATCTGCTACAAGACTATCTATCATCGCATCTGTTCCCCACACTGTAAGTGCCAATTCATAGGGACCTGGAGAAAGTCCTCCTGTATTCCAGTGTCCCAAAATACTTCTGTGAATCTCGGAGGTATAAGCAGTATCAATAGCTATCCAATCAGAGTCTCCTTTAGAACGATAAAAGAGTTGATACTTAATCATATCCACCGCATTCAAAGGACCTCCATCTACCCAGGCACTTCCTGTAATATTTACAGTATCTTCCACATATCCTTGAGTCGGGCCCTCTAAATTGACCATCCAGATTGCAGCACTATCAAATGGTATTGGGTCAGATGGAATGTATGTGTTGAGATATATGAGTTTAGAGGAGTCTGTAGCCCAGCCACTACCGAAGAGTTGAGATGACCATCCAATTATCGCAACACCGTTATTTTTGGTGATTACATCAGACGTTATGGAAGAAAGAAAGCTTATCACAAAAGCATTATCAGCTGCCTCAAGATGCCCACCTGAACCATCAAGAGTATAATTCTGTGCCCATACCTGAGATTGACCCCACCCAATAATCTCACCTACTATTGAGCCTGTGAGAGAAAAATATGGTGCAACAATAATAGAATCATTGAACCCAGGATAGAGATTCCATGTCCCAAGACTCGTATTAACAAACCTCAATGTGCGGTCTGAAAGAGGAAGCGTAAAATCTGTATATGTCTGGTTGTTGACCAATCCTGAAAGACTCACACTATCATTTGTATCAAACATTATCCCCATTATGCGCATCTCACTTTCTCTGAATATAACATCACTGCCTGCCCGTGACATACTGCCCCACCACATAGTATCCACACTATCCACATACACGCTGTAGCCGATGCCGGAAATGCCCGGTTGTGTGCTGTCCATCGTAAAATCATATACAGGAGAAGGAGGAAAAGTAAAATCTACCGTTGCACCCTCACCAAAAGTGTACCAATGAAGCAGGAGTCCAATGTTGCTGAATGTAAGGGTAGGATTTTGCAATATAACCCACTCTCCAGCCAAATCAACATCTCGGACCGTGACTGATGCACCTCCTCCAAGCACTCCCGCAGTGGTGAAATCTGTATTTTGCACATTTTCCCATATAAATGTTGGTTTTACTCCATATATGGTCAGATTGAGTGGATAACCACTATAATTGGTGCTTGTATTTCGCACCCGAAAAGTAGCACTGTCCGCAACTGTCCAGCCACGCTCATAGATATAGTGCTGAACCATACATATAGAAGAAGAATCAATATCTACCGTTGCTGCTCCGGTAGCCATGATATCGCCATTCAAGGTGATAGTTGCGTTCTTTACAAGGAATACTCCATCGTTTATGATATGTATATTCCCATCGTGTGACCACTCTCCTGTTACAAAAAGCGTATCACCTGTTCCAATAATTGTATCAGTTTTTGAGCAAAATAACGGTATCTCCCAATTTATAAACTGTTCAAAACAGGAAGTTGAGAAATAAGATTTTTCACGGAATTCTGGAACTGTTGGAATATCCAATCTGCAAGGTTTGGTAGTCTCTACTATCTTATAGAAATCAGATAGCCGTTCCTTGAGTGGAATAGCAGAAATCACCACTACACAAAGTATATTAATACAAAACATAATATCCCTCCTTTTCAGTGAAGAAGAATCAATTTCTTCATTGCTTTAAATTCACCAACCTCAAGTTTGCAGAAATAGATACCAGCCATTGCTCTCTTACCACTCGAGTCAGTTCCATCCCAAACTATTTCGTGAGTCGTCTCAATATCCGTATGGAGAAAGGTGCGGATAACTCTGCCAGCAATATCGTGAATCGTGAGTCGTGAATCGTGAGTCGCTAAGTTAACTCGTTTTTCACTAACCTTTAACCCCTGAACCCTAATTACTATGGTTTGAGTGAATGGATTAGGAGAAACTATCATTTCGGTTTTCGGTGGTCGGTTTTCGGTGGTCGGTTCTTCTATTCCCGGCGATAAAGTATCGCCCAAGGAATTTGTCTTGATTAAGTAAACATCGGCATATCCGGGGTTAGATGGTTCAATGTATCCTGTTATAATATAGCCACTATCAGCTGTCTGTTGCACGGCATAACCACAATCATTATAATTTCCTCCGAAGAGCTTAACCCATGTTGTATCACCGAGAGAGTCTGTCTTGATAAGACACACATCATACCAGGTAGCACCACAAGAAAAGGTTCCCGTTACGATATATCCACCATCTGTGGTTTGCTGAACATCATAGCCATAATTATCCCATACAGCACTTTCCCCAAAAGTCTTGGTCCATACCGTATCACCCCAAGCATCTGTTTTGATAAGATATACATCATAACGAGGATGAAAAGAGCTGGTCTCTCCTGCTATGATATATCCACTATCCGTGGTCTGTTGAACAGACCAACCTCTATCAATGTGAAGCCCTCCAAAGGTTTTAGTCCACGCTGTATCACCGAGAGAGTCTGTCTTGATGAGATATACATCTTGGACTCCAGCACCAAACGACTCAGTTTCTCCTGTTATAATATACCCATCATCTGCAGTCTGTTGAACACAATAACCCCAATCGGAATCATCTCCACCAAAGGTCTTGGTCCATAGTGTATCACCATCTGTATCTGTCTTGACAAGATATACATCAAAGTCAGTACTAAAGGAGCGAGTTCCTCCAACTATAATGTATCCACTATCAGTGGTTTGTTGAACGGAATGGCCCCACTCATAATTACCTCCACCAAATGTCTTGGTCCAGAGCGTATCACCATCTGCATCTGTCTTAATGAGATATATGTCATGACTACCAGCACCAAAGGAGCCGGTGTAACCTGTTATGATATAGCCACTATCTGCGGTCCGCTGGACATCATAGCCCTTTTCTACATCGTTTCCTCCAAAAGTCCTGGTCCAAAGTGTATCACCCAGAGAATCTGTCTTAATGAGATATACATCAACATTGCCAGAAAAATCAGTCTCTCCTGCGATGATATATCCACCATCTGTGGTTCGTCTAACGGAATAGCCCAAATTATTATTACCTTCTCCAAATGTCTTGGTCCAACTTTCTGCACGGATTGAGCAGAAGGTAGATATAACTACTATTCCTAACCAGAAATGACCTCTCATAATCACCTCCAATTCGTGTTGGTGAATCGTGTTCGTGAATAACCACGACCCACCACCTATTTAACTAATATAATCTTCCGCACACCTTTAAATTTATCTGTCTCCATACAAATGAAATATATGCCGGATGGAACACCTTTCAAGTCCGGTTTAATAGAATGTTTTCCGGGAACCAAATTCTTGCTCAGTAAAGTCAAATGTAGACTTCCACTTATATCATACAATTTAATGCTCACATAAGACTCATTTTCAAGCCCAAAATTGAGAAGTAGCTTTATGCCATTCTTGTTTATAGTGGGATACACATCAAGAAAGCATTTTTCTGCATCTACATTTATTTCATCACTACCTGATCCTCCGGGCCATTCGTCGCAACCTATATCGGGATGAACAACGTCTCTCGTATCTCCATCATAATCGGTCGGATAACCAGGGATTGGAGTAGCCATAGCGATATTTGCAGAAGTAATATTATCAATATGCAAATCAGTTGCAGACACATATTGGGGACTCCAGTCAACACTGTGAGTATCAAGACCTGTTACCCACCAGGCTTCCAATGTATCATACTCGCTTATTCCTCTTTTGCCCACTTTATAGTTTGGAGCATACAAATTATTATAGTCTGATGGAATATCACCAAAAGCAGGTAGCTGAATGCAATAGCTGCTGCCCCCCGTGGTGTAGAGAGAATTATTCTTGAGTATAACCGAATTGTCTTTGCTCATCACACTACCATCGTAAAAGCAGGTTCCCAATCCATAAAAAGAATTATAGTAAATCTCTGTGGAATCTTCACCCGAAAGAACTACATAAATACCAAAAACATTGAAATCGTAAATCATATTGTTATAGATATGGACCTCAACCATTTCGTCATGAATATATATACCACAAGAATCTATATTATGTATCCTGTTCCGGTAAACATCTGTGTATTCTACATAGTCATATAAACATATCCCCCGATGAGTACATCCAGAAACATCATTATCATATATCTCAATATATCTGGAAGAAGAAGCACCAGAGCCATTTCCTGTTACATAGATTCCGTACTCACAGGAATCTATTCCTGCCAAAATGTTGTCATAAATTCCCATATATTCACACTGCCCGGTTGGAGAAGTGCCAGCTATGTGAATTCCTGGTCCTACATTTCCTGCTTGTAAACTCCAGTTACTGATTGTACAATTTCTTATAGTATCGTATTGACAATCACCATTTACACAGCCACTTGCTGGACAACCAATCCTTATTCCTTGACTCAAGGTGCTATCAATGGTGAATCCGTCTATTATTACATAAGAGGCATCTCTTATGTCAAATCCTTTATCATATCCATCAATAGTCACTCCATTAGGAGAAGCAAGAAAAACTACACAACCAGTCGCATCTCCATCGTCATCCCCGGTAATCAGTATATCCTCACTCTCAGATGCATGGATATATGTCCCAGTCTCCACAAATACAGTGTCGCCGGGCCCAAGAACCTTGCTATCAATTACATACCGCACCGTTGCATAAGGCAAACCTGTACTACCATCACCCGTTGCATTATCTCCCACTGCTGTACACCATACATCATTCGTGGTGCTATTATCATTTACATACCAATTAGCTCCACCAAGGTAAGTATACTCTCCTGCCAAGAGCCAACCTATTACCACTAATAAAAACTTTTTCATACACCCTCCTTTTTCAACGGAGCAAAATCAATTTCTTCGTAATATTGTAATCGCCTACTGTGAATCTTATGAAATATACTCCACCTCCAAGCTTCTCGGTATCCCACACTACTTCGTGATTCGTGAATCGTGAATCGTGAATCGTGATTTCTCGAACAAGTCTGCCGGAAATATCGTAAATCGTTATTCGTGAGTTGTTAATCGTCTTGATTCCACCTACTGAATAGCGAATAATGATTTCATCAGAGCGGGATGGATTTGGATAGAGAGCAATGCCAAAACTTCCTGGTAATTTTGTTTCTTCAGCTCCAGTTCCGTAAACCTTTATCCTAATAGGGATATTAGAATCATCAACATTCAGACTGAAATCTAAATAATGTCCATAGGGGGCTGAGGAACTGATTTCAAAAGAGAACCATCCCTCCACTACTCCCTTACCCGGTATATCACCAAAAATTAGACTGTCATACGGAAGGATCGTAACATAAGAGTCGGGACAAGATATATTTCCAGATGTATTAAATAAAGGGGAAGTCCCCTCGTTAATCAGCCATATATACACAAACACACTCTCCCCCGGGTCAACGATACCATCGTTGTTGCCAAGTGAGTCATTTATAATAAGGTCTCCTATGCGGAGTTGGGGTTCAGTTTCAAGTTCTCCTACTCTCACATCATCAATATAAAAGCCTTCTTCTACATCTTTATTATCTGAAACAAAGCCAAATTTAACTTGAAGTGTATCTCCAATAGGATATTTTGAGAGATCATAAGAGTATTTTGCCCAGTCTGTCTCAAATCCACTTTTCACTTCTTCAAGTGCTCCTCCACACCCTATAAAATCAAGTGTATCCTCAGCCCCGCCGTTGGCGGGGTCAATTATAGCATAAATTCCATCCCCCTCATACCCATGAGCAGAATAGATAGCGACATCAAATCGGCACCAGAAAGAAAGCCAGGACTTTGGTCCAAGAGTAAATTCGGGACTTAAGAGCCAGCAAGTATCTATATCATTTTCATATTCCCAGCTCGTAGTGTCTCCACAATACCAAGAATGCAAAGAAGAATGATAGTTATGTTGTGTAACTGTCCATAAGTCTGTTGCTCCGCCGTGAGTCCAGTTAGTATCGGATTCAAAGTCATCAAAGAAACTAATTGTTCCTTGTCCAATTTTAAGCAAGAATGTATCTTCAAATTCTTCTGAATAGCCAAGACTTTTGGAGTTTAGAATAATCTCGGCAAAATGAGGAGAAGGACAAGTAGGTTTTACAGCAATCCTATAAGAGAAATTACCATAAGAATCAGCTTTAATACGCTTAAGAGTTCCCAGTGTGTCAAGAATAATAAGTTCAGTGTCAGGTGAACTGATTTCTCCTTCTACATCCAGAGCTCCTCCTCCCGTATTTTTTATAGTTATCCATAACTCGGAAGTATCTCCTGGCGAGAGAATCTTATCCACTGCATAATACTGATACTCAAGCCAAGGCGTTTGAACCAAGAAATTCAGATTAATGTCTTCAAAGTTTTGGATACTCAAAGTACAGGGAACTAAATGTCCGTTTTGGCAAGTTGAATCCACTCTAAAACTAAAGTCTCCGGATACAATATTGCCAGCAGAAATGTCACCAAAATCATGAGTGCTGTCTAAAAGAGTGATATAAGAATCGTTAGTTCGGAGCGTTGCATTTACTCCGTCTGCCTGTTCGGTGCCGTAATTTTTCAGAGTAACTGTTAAATCAATTAACTCGCCGGGGTTTATTTCTCCATTGATTCCTGAATCGGATATTTCCTGACTATAATATCCGGGACAGGGACCTGTAGAGAAAACTATTGCCTTTTCTTGACGGGGATAATAATTATGATAACTTGCAGTAACCAAAAGCGTTCCCGGTGAAGTTGGGTTCACTGTAAATATTGCCTCGCCAGCCTGATTTGTATAAGAAGTCGCAAAAACTTCATCATCAAAATATTTATTGCAACAAACAAGTGCTCCTTTTATTGGTGATCCATCATGCGTCACCGAGACTTTAAATCTTGATTCACCAACTATCAAGCTTTCTGGATAAGAAATCTGTAATAAACCAGAGGGTTCACCTGTCCAAATATCAAGTTCTGGGTCTCCTAGAAGATTCAACTGATACTGATGCCAGCGGAATACATTCTCGTTTCTGGAATAAGCAATATAATCCATTTTTGTGTGGGCAAGTGTAGCACCTATATGAGTTTCGCCTTTTTTAAATATGTTACAAAAGAAACTCTCGTCTATCTTGTCTGAGTATCCGAAGCCCGGGTTTCCGGGAGAACCCCATCCATATCTTGAATTCGCAATAAACGCAATCCCTCCACCATTTGGATTTAGTACCCAATGCTCACCGATACAATCGTAATCAAAAGCTCCACACCAGCATCCTATGGAATATAAGATTCCCTGCGCATCACCATTAGTTAGTGCATCCATATCTGATTTGCCCAAGCCGTCAGGACCTATTCCCATATAACCAATACTTCCGTGCCCATCATGATTTAACAGTGAATTCCCGGAATTCATTGCATTTATTACGCTATCACGATTCTCATTTCCAAGTGATTCATAAAGCTTATGTATATTGAAATCTGTTGGAAATAACTCACCAATCATATTTTTGCCAATCCCTGCGTCTGTATAAGGGTCTGTCCACAGTATTTCAGCCATAAAGAGTGCGTCATCAAGATACCCTGGAGGAGGGTTTTTTTCATATTTTATAGTTTTGTTCACAAAAGTTTGGACATCCGAAATATCACGCACAGGTGCTCTTCCAACAAAAATATCAGGATAAAGGTCAACCGAATCATCTACCTCACCAAAGATATAGTTGTTATTGGCATCCCAGGTCCCATCAAGGTCTGAATAATAGAGGTCAGAATGGAGACTATCTTCATCTGGAATTGGGAGTCCAGAACTACAGGTCATTGCATAAGCAACTCTTGAGGGAACAACGACATTCATAGGGTCTGGGTCAGTGTCTCCGCCCAAGAGAACCCATACGAGTCCGGAGTCCTGAGCCGCTATTTTCAAGAAGTTTCTTATCTTTTCTTGAAGGTCTCTGCCTGTGTAATTTGCGTCAATCCACTCCGTGGTGCGGATTACAGACTTAATACCCTTTGAGGTTTTCCATTGGACGAGAGGTTCAAATTGAGACGCAAGCAACGCTTTGGTTATAATCACATACTCATATCCTTGATAGCTTGTTGAGCTTGCGAAATCCCGATTTATCGGGGATAGCTTGATAGCTTGATAGCTAACATCCTCAGGATTTATTACGAGATCTTTTACTAATTTTATCATTTTGGGAGGTATATTTCGGTATTCGGTGTTCGGTATTCGGTGTTCGGTCAGTTCTATACTAACATCTATGCTCGTATAGAATTTAAGTTTCCTGGTAGCAGGAACCCACTGCATTGGATAAACAAGAACTTCAGCGATTTTATATCCACGCATTGAGCCCTCTCCTGCAAATTCTATAAGTTTGCCGGGATACTCATCCGCTGATTTGTAAACCTCTAACTTTGGCTCAACAAATTCTGTGATTTGTGATTTAAGATTTGGCATTCCACTTAATATCTGCGGTGGTTGAGACGGGCATACATTATATTCTCCAGCAAGCCACTTAAATTCACTTCCCGCAACTTTTACCTCTTTCACAGTGGTTCCTTCAGGCAACAGGAAATAAACTGCCTTAACCGGAAGCTGAGGTTCTCCCGGAGCAGGAATAAAATTGCAGGTCAGGATTTTCGGAACTTCGTATCCCTTAATCGCATTAAACGAGAGCTCCTTTTCCGAGAAATACACACTTTTGGTAATCTCCCCAAGTCCCAAGATACTTACTAAAATGATATAAAACATAATCTCCTCCCTTTTTTGTTTTGATGCTACTTCAAGAAAAAGCTAACCACTCACAGAGTCTGTCGCAGACTCCACGAGCGACAGAGGACACAGAGGAAAATAAAATTAAAATCTCTCTGTGTTCTCTTGAAAAAACTCTGTGCTCTCTGTGGTTCATCTTTTCATTATCATATATACTTTGAGACTCAAAGAAGTCAACAAAAAATAACTTGCAAAGATGAGAATGGGGAGTATGTTATTTAAAAGGGGGGAAAATGAAGAAGTTTTTCATCATCTTATCTGTCGTTACATTAGCTGTCGCTTTATTTGTTGGTGAAGCGAGGACTGCGAACTTAAAAGGCAAATTTGGTGCAGGATTAGAGATTAGCAGTTTCTACTACGATTATAGCTACGATTATTATTGGCGGGGCATAGGATTCAATGACATGGAGCTAATGTATGGATTGACAAATAACCTATCTCTCATTGTTGGGGGTGGAATATATGGTGAGCTGCGTCTTGAAATTGGATTACAGGGCTATGTAGAACCTACTAAAGCAGTTAGCCCATATTTTAAGGTCAGTTTTGATTGTCGGAACTACGACAGCTATTATTCTGAAAAAATCTACCCTTTGAAAATGGGTGCTGGAGTGGAGTATTTCTGGACCGAGCATCTGGGATTAGCTATCCATACATCTTTCCTTACAATTTATTTCAGTGGCTTCGCAGGGAATGATGCACAAATAATCACAATACCCGGTATATACTTCTGGATTCGGAAATAGAGAACAACCCCTACGCCTTCAGGGTAGGTTGAAGCCCTCGCTTCAACCTGTCGCAGACTCTGTGAGATACGAGCGAGGGCTCGCATCTACCCCAAATCCTCCAATAATTAACAGCAGAGTTGTTTTCACTTCTACCGCACTTTAGTGCAAGGTTATGACCATCGGCTAAAGCCGTAGAAGTAAGAAGCGCCCATATATTTCTCTCGACACCCCTAAAAAGCAACCCTATCATTGATGTCAACCAAAAGTTGGTGGAACTCCACCAAAAAGTCGTGGATATCCACCAAAAGTTAGTAGGTATCAACCAATGACTTGCGGATATCAACTAAAGATTGGTGGAACTCTACCAAAAAGTTGTGGCATTCCACCAAAAGTTAGTGGAGGTCAACTAAAAGTTAGTGGGTATCAACCAAAGAGTCGTGGAACTCAACTAAAAGTTGGTGGATGTCAACAGAAAACTTGTGGAAAGGCATTCTTTTTTAACCACAAGGTGCACAAAGAGCACGGAGATTTATGAAAACTTTGTGTCCTTTGTGGTTTATAAATTCGCTTTTAAATTAAGAGAGTCCGAGGAAGCCCATAAATCCAAGGAAGGCAAGGGACATCAAGGAAGCTGTGATAAAAGCTATGGGTGCTCCTTTCAAGGCATCCGGTATCTCCGCAAGGTCAAGCCGTTCCCTGATTGATGAGATAAGGATAATGGCTAATGCGAATCCGAATGCCGTGCCTATTGCAAATACGGTTGCCTTCACAAAAGTATATTCATTATCTATGATGAGGAAAGTCGTGCCGAGAATTGCACAGTTCGTTGTGATTAGCGGAAGATATATGCCGAGTGCGGAATAAAGAGCAGGGATGAATTTCCTGAAAACCATCTCCACGAGTTGAACGAGCGATGCGATTACAAGAATAAATGCGGCTGTGCGTAAATAGATAAGGTCAAGTGGCACCAAAACGAGTTTATATATCGCCAGGGTAATCCAGCTTGCTATGAGCATCACAAACAGGACTCCGCCTGACATTCCGATTGCCGAGCTGAGTTTCTTCGAGACGCCGAGCCAAGGGCAAAGCCCGAGAAACCGCATCAGAACGATGTTGTTGACAAGAAATGCGGAAAGGAATATTAGAAATAAACTCATAATTTTAGACGCTGATTAACGCAGAAAAAACAGGATAAAGAAATATTAGAAATAAAGACATTATACCTCTACTTTTTTATCACGAAATTCAAGAAATTTAGAAATCACGAAAGCAAGTAAATTTTTATTGTTAAGGGATTTCGTGATTTCCTCCTTTCGTGTTTTCGTGATGAATTTTGACATCATTTTCTCTGTTTAATCCAGTTCATCGTTCCTATCAGGAAGGCAATCACAAGAAACCCTCCCGGAGGAAGTATCATATAAATAACAGGTGCTTTTACAAATCCCGCTCCAAGCACTGTATATCCAAATAATTTGCCACTTCCGAGTATTTCTCTTATTGCTCCCATCAAGAAGATAGCAAATGTAAATCCAATTCCAGAGCCGAGCCCGTCAAATAAGCTTGCGAAAAATCCGTTCTTTGAGGCAAATGCTTCTGCCCTACCTAATATTATGCAGTTCACCACAATCAGGGGAACGAAGATGCCAAGCTGGGAGTATAATTCAGGCAAAAAGGCGTGCAGGACATAGTCTATAACGGTAACAAAGGTAGAGATTATTACAATAAATACAGGGATTCTTATGGCATCAGGAATTATTTTCCTTGTTATTGAAATAGTAACATTTGAAAGTGCAAGGACGAATATAACCGCTATCCCCATCCCCAGTGCATTAAAAGCAGTAGTTGAGACTGCAAGAGTAGGACAGAGCCCAAGCATTAACACAAGGACCGGATTATTCTTGATTATTCCTTCAGAAAAGTTTTTAAACATCTCTATTGCTCCAGATATTTCTTATATCTTGAAATCCCATCTCTGACTCCATTTGCAACTGCTCTTGATGAGATAGTGGCTGCTGTGATGGCATCAAGTGTGCCACCGTCTTTTTTAAGTGTAATCTCGGGTTCTCTCTTCCCTATAAATTGCCGTTTAAACCAGGAGGCATTTACTTTTATCCCGAGTCCAGGGGTTTCCTTTAGTCCCTCAGCCGGAGTTACAGTCCTTATTCCAGTAATTATAGTATCTATCCCTAAACCAACAAGGGTCTCGATTGGTCCAGCATATCCTTTAGGGTAGGTTTTAAACGCAATTCCTATTTTATTCTGAACAGTGTCAAAAACAGCCCAAAGTGTTTCAGGAATAACAGACTCAAAGTGAGCATTTCCCATGATTTTCCCTGTTGTGTCGCAAGCTACCCAGAATGTTGTATCTTTATCCGATACTTTGTACTCTTTGGCTGATGGAAACATAACTTCCATAAGATAAACATTAGTTTTCTTTGCAATATCTTGTTGTATCTTCGGCTCTGTGACTCCGTAAACCCAGTCAAGCAAGAATGCAGACCCAAGACACACAATTGTAAGCACCAAAATCATTTTCAGTTTCATCTTTGCTCCCCTAATTTTTTGGGTCTTATTGTTCTATCAATTAGTGGAGTCAGGCAATTCATAAGTAATATTGAATAACAAACTCCTTCCGGATAACCTCCCCACAATCTTATGAGGACGGTAATAACTCCGCATCCGATTCCAAATATCCATCTTCCACGATGAGTAATTGGTGAAGTTACATAATCCGTAGCCATAAAAAAAGCTCCCAAGAAAAGTCCACCTATGAGTATATGAAAAATCCCATCAACCGGTGTTACTCCAGCCAAATGAAAGATTCCCATCAATATCCCAACGGTTCCTACGAATGACAGTGGGATTCTCCAATCAATATATTTTATTGCAATGAGGAATATACCTCCAATTAATAAAAGAAGAGCTGAGGTCTCGCCAAGACACCCTCCCTGTGCTCCCAAAAATAGATTTAGAATACCTTTATTTGAGCCAAATTGACTCATTGCAACGGGGTCAGCAGTCCCAGTTTTAAGTATGGTAAGAGGAGTAGCATTTGTTATTGCCTGTATCCCACTCATAGTTCCTGATGCTGGAGCACTCCATTTATTAGTCATTATTTCGGGCCAGGATGCCATAAGGAAAGCCCTTCCTGCAAGAGCAGGGTTCCATATATTGTAGCCAAGTCCCCCAAATGCCTGTTTGGCAACAAGAATAGCGAAGAAAGAACCAACTAACGGAATCCAGAAAGGTGCGTTGACAGGAATATTAAAGGCAAGCAATATCCCTGTTAATAAAGCACTTCCATCCCAGATAGTTAGTTTCTTCTTCCTGATCCGTTGAGCAAGTGCTTCTGCTGCAATAGCTCCTGCACAAGAGATGATTACAAGCCATAGTACCCGAATCCCAAAGAAGTATATAGCACCCAAGAAAGCAGGAGTTAAAGCTAAAATCACAGTGTACATTATCCGTTTAGTGGAAATATTCTTATGTATATGTGGGGAAACTGACGCTGTAAGTTTCATCAAACCAAATATATTTTAACGGATTCTAAAAGTCAACAAAAAAATGTAGGATATTTCGGATAAATGTTTAAAATTTATTTTTCTGACAAACTTACTTTATTACTTGAGTTCAACAGAATCGGAGCAAAACTACGAGATAATTTTTTATGATGTGACAAACAATTACTTTGAAGACAATGTACCAAAAGGGACTGATGAGAAGAGATATAGATATGAAAACTACGCCGTTGAACCTAATCTTTAATCTAAAATACAAGGACTTTCTTAACCAAAGCTGTATTTCCTGTTTGGAGTTTCACAAAGAACACTCCTGCTTGTAGTTTGTCCTTCATATTCCATTTCAATGTATGAGTCCCTGCTTTGAAGAGGGATGCACTATGACGTGTCCCTATAAGATTCTTACAAAGTCTTCCGGTTATGTCGTATACATCGATCGTGACCTTAGATGCTTTAGGTAAGGAAAAAGTAATAGTGCCAGTATTTAGCATAAGATTGGGCGTTACATTAAAAGTTACATCTCCTATTTTTATATCTTTTGCATCCTTTTCCTCCACCCCAATCTGACGGTATACACTTCTAACTGAATCAGCATGTGTCTCTATCTCACTTTTTGTCTCTCCACCAACTATTGCAAATGCCACAATTTGACTACCACCCGGAGCAAGGTCAAATGGTCCTGCTGATATAACTACGCCGTAATCACCATTACTCGATTGAGAACCAAAATGGAATGTTTTATTCATAAACTTATACTGATTAGCATCTGTCATACCGTCATCTGGATAGATATAAGTTACATTATTAATCGTGCTTGCATTAGCAAGCTTGTCAACAGGGTCAAGGAGCGTAATTCCTGCATATATTCCTTCACCCGATACCCAGGCAAGAGACTTGGATTCGTTGATGTTAGCCTTGTTTCTGCCGATACCTCCAATAATATCAAAGTCTGCAAAGATTGCAGAATAGAGATTAGTAAGTGTTGAACTACCATTGTTTATGTACCAAAAGCTCAATATTACAAAGTCATCATAATTAGGATCTTTGAATGCCCACGCATCCTGTCGACAGGTAACATTTTTTGCAGATGAGATACCTGAATCATCATAGTAACCAGTGGTCATAGTATCACCTCTTGTTGGTGGTGAGACCCATCGGAGCCTACCATTTGGTGAAGTAGTGGGCTTCCAGTCATTGTCCGAACCAGCACTTATATACCAGTTATCAACGAGGTAAGAACTTGAGTTACCAAATGCCATACTTGCATAAAAGAGGGTGTTCTTTCCATCTGCAGGATATACGAATCCGCTCCCATTTCCATCTGGGTTATCAGACCCGATAGAAGCAACATCAGTAACAGTCAGTGTTGCGTCACTTGCCAGTACATCCATATAATCGAACCTCGCAACTCCTATTGGTATTTTAAAACTAATATCTTTGGAATAATCGCCATCAGCTGTAATATGTAATTTAAATTCTACATCATGCTCAGTGGCAGAGACAGTTGCTGTTGCCTTAAATGGATTTGTTGAATTATCTGCTGTTTGCCCATCAGGTATTGTCCCAAAATTATATGTGTCGTTGAAGATGGCAACATCAGAATTACTTATTGAGAGTTGACCAGTCACATTTGTAAATTCTTTGCCTTTACTTTTAAGAGTGATAATAATATCAACTAACTCTCCGGGGTTCCAGATACCGTCATTTGGCTCATTTATCTCATATTTATCTAAGTTTATCCATTCAGTTGCCTCCATCGTTGTCCAGCCTATCACAAAAGGGGCTTCGGAGAGCCACATATAAGACTGATTGGAGCCCCAAGAATTTTTATATAGCCACTGACCAGAAGAGTTCCATCCACATAAGCACATTGCATGTTGCAAGCTTGCCACACCAGCAGATACAGGTCCCTCCATTATCCGGGTTTTATAGTCTGATACCTCATATTTTGAATAGCCCCAATCTACAACACCTTTCACCACTTTTGATTCCCAGTCAGAACATCTCAAGCTACATGGTAAGTTACTTGCTTGATATGGAAAACAATCCTCATCCGGTACTCCTGTCTCTGCCAGGAATTTCATTGAAATCTCTATAGCCCCTCCACCGCATCCACTATTATCCGTACAACAAGATACCACAAATTGTTCTGAAAAATCCGGATTAGACTCACTGTCAGGCAGGTTATTAGCGATTTTATACCTCGCCTCAATCATACTAACTGCTGCGAAAGCCCAACAAGCTCCACAATGCTGGGGACTATGCTGATTTTTAACACTTGTCATCCAGTCGTGTCCATCCTTATTTCGCCAGTCCCAGTCCGAAGGTGGTGGTGTTTTCAGTTTGGGCAATTTTCCACTCATATCATGAGCTTTCATCTCAGGAGCAGCACTTTCCTCAGCCGTTAGCATTCTCCAGCCACCGTGAAATGTTTCAGGAAGAGTATCGGGTGGAGTGCTTAAACTTTGCACAGTTTGCGCCCATCCCAGCGATATTATTACCGCTATCCCAAATAAACATAATCTCTTCATAATGCTTTACCTCCCTTTACAAAGATAGTTCAATTTTCTAATTTATCAAGAAAAGGTGCGATTGAATGGTTTTTCTGAAACATCTCATCAAGACTAACCGCGAGTGAGGATGAAACAGACAATGTTCCTCTATTCCGCCTGAAACGAATTACAAAGAACTTCTGATTAGGTACGAGTCCTTGCTCGCATCTCCTGAATGAGATATCCCGATGAATCGGGAAACCTACCCGTACTTTTGCGGTTATTTTATAAGCATTACTTTTTTTGTAGTCTTAAAGCCCGCAGTCGTAAGACGGCAGAAGTAAATTCCAGAGGAGATATTCTCTATATTCCACTCTATCTTCTTAATTCCTGTATTCTCAATCCTGTCAACTATCTTTGCAACTTCTCTACCGGCAATATCACAGACAACAAGTTCCACATTTGCTTTCTCTGGCACAAAGTAAGATATACTGATTTTATCTCTAAATGGGTTAGGAGAAACCTTAAACATTGATAACATAGATGCAGTCTCCTCAGCTACACCACCCGTCTTGATAATGAGTGTCACAGGAACCCTCGTCTCGCTTTTCCCAGAAGCAGATGTTATAACAATCTCATCCTGATGAAGAACATCTTTCTGAAGTCCCACAGTATCTACATCTACTTTTATACCAACAGAGTCATCATAATATACACTGAAGCTTGTGGGGGCTATGGACTTAATCCAACCGGAACCTTGAGCAGAATGTACATCACTCACTGTAAGTTTTCCAGCTCCTACATTCTTGACCCATATAGTTCCTGAGCCAGCAAAGCTTTCTCCATAGGTTACAATAGCCCTTAGCAGAAGGTCAGTAGAACCAGGCATATCGTTCCATGAACCTCCGTTGTTACCGGTATAGCGGCTTCTACCTGTGCCGGGGTCGTCGCCATAAACATAAGATATAGGAGATGAGTTGCTTGTTTTTAACAAATAGGTTAGCCAGAAATCGGAATTAGTAGTGTAGGGAGTGGGAATATCCTGGCGGTACCACTTACGAGTAGCCCCAGCAGCTTGAGTGGCATATGGGAATTCGGAAATGATAGTTCCGGGAACACCATTATCATCATCTCGGACAACAAGTTTATCGTTCTCCACTTGTTCAGTTCTTCTCATAATAATGCCAGCAATAACATTACATTTTTGAGGAGGAGAAAATCTGACGGCAAAACCATTAGGGCCGTACCAGTAGTGAGCAGTGTTACCGTCATCATATTTAAGAGTATCCTCATCACCCTTAGGGCTTAAAATGACTTCCCCTGAAGAAGTAATTGAGTTTATATCCGGGTAAATTCCTTTATTTTGGTGGAAAACAAAGTTAAGAGAATCAGTTACCCACATTATTGGGGTTCCAGTATCAGACTTTACTACTACCCAGGCTATTAACATGGGAGCTAGGGAAAGCCACATATAAGGTTGGTCGTAACCCCAGCAATTTTTATATAGCCACTTTCCGGAAGAGTTCCATCCGCATAAAACCATTCCATGTCCTCCCACTATGTTTACACCAGCAGCCACAGGTCCCTCCATTACCCGAGTTTTATAGTCTGATATATCATATGACCATCCGTAATCCGTGCCTTTCATAACTCTTGACTCCCAATCAGAACATCTATCCTCACATGGCGCTCCACTGTTGTAATCACGCGCCTCATATGGATAACAATTCTCATCCGGGATACCTGTTGTTACCGAGAATTCCACTGCAGGCTCTAAAGCTCCTCCGTTACATCCCTGATTGCGTTTTTCGCAGGATGTCAATGTTTGTTCTGAAAAATTAGGATTAACCAGATCATCGGGTAGATTATTAGCGATTTTATACCGTGCCTCAAGCATTCCAACCACTGCAAAAGCCCAACAACAATTACAACCTCCTTGATCCTTAACACTTGTCATCCAATTGTGTCCATTATAACTTCGCCAGTCCCAGTCCGAAGGTGGTGGTGTTTTCAGTTTGGGCAATTTTCCACTCATATCATGGGCTTTCCATTCAGGATGCTTTGCAATCTCTTCAGGTGTTAGCATTCTCCAGCCCCCCCAATGTATAGGAACTTCATCCAAACTTTGCGTAGTTTGCACCCATCCCAGCAACACTATCGCGGATATTACTGTTAAACCCAACTTTTTCATAATTCTACCTCCTTTAAAATAAATACCTAAATCTTGAGAGTTAAGAGTTTTTTGTCTTTTAACTCTGAACTCTAAACTTTACACTTGCTTTCCTGGACTTTTAGGCATTTTTTATTTCAACGAAATTACTTTCTTAACCAAGGGCAGACATATTGGTCTGCCACTACAATCACATGCTTTGAGTCTCACGAAGAATACTCCTGCCGGCAGTTCGTCCTTTATATTCCATTTCAATGTATGGGGTCCTGCTTTAAACTGTCCCTGAACAATGTTATGGCAAAGTCTTCCGGTTATGTCGTATATGTCAATCGTGACCTTAGATGCTTTAGGTAAGGAAAAAGTAATAGCAGTAGTATTTAGCATAGGATTCTGCAGAACATTGAGAGTTACATCTCCTGGTATCACTTTCACGTTTTCTTTCACCCCATATGTAGTCCTGGCTGCATCAACGCGTTCTTCTATATCAGTCTTTGAGCCCCCACCAACCATTGCAAATACTACAGCCTGACTACCACCAGGAGCAAGGTCAAATGGCCCTGCTGACACCATCGCTCCATAGTCACCATTCGCCTGAGAGCCAGAATGGTGTGTTTTTTTCATGAACTTATATTGGTCAGCATCTGTCATACCCTCATTCGGATAGATGTAAGTCTCGTTCTTGATTGTGCTCGCATTAGCAAGCTTGTCAATCGGGTCAAGGAGCGTAATTCCTGCATATACGCTTCCAGCAGATACCCAGGCTAAATACTTGGACTCGTTGATGTCGGCATCATCAGCTGTACCACCCGCACTAACATCAAAGTCTGCGAAAATTGCAGAATAAAGACCAGTAAGTGATGAACTACCATTGTTTGTGTAAGTAAACCTCAATATCACAAAGTCATCATAATTTGGGTTGTTTCTGAATGCCCATGCATCCTGTCGGCACACAACATTCTTCGCCCCTGAGATACCTGAATCATCATAGTAAGCAATATTCATAGTATCGCCCATTGTCGGAGGTGAAACCCAATGAATCCTGCCATTTGGGGAGGTAGTCACTCTCCAGTCACGGTCAGGACCACCGCTTACATACCAATTATCAACAAGATAGGAACTTGAATTGCCAAATGCCATACTTGCATAATAGAGTGTATTGTTTCCACCTGCAGGATACACAAATCCACTCCCATTACTATCCGGCTCCACAAATCCAATGGCACTATTACCGGTAACAGTTAGTGTTGCGTTATTTGCTGGCACATTTACATAATCGAACCTTGCCACTCCTATTGGTATCATAAAACTGATGTCTTTAGAATAACCGTCATCTGCTGTGATATGTAAATTAAATTCCACAGGGTGCTCAGTAGCAGAAGATTTTGCTGTTGCTTTATATGGATTTGATGAATTGTTAGCTGTTTGACCCTCGGGCATTGACCCGAAGTTGTATGTATCAGTAGAGACAGTCACACCAGTGTCAGTTGTTGAGAGTATACCCCTTACATTTGTAGCATTTATACCGCCATTTTCTATAGTAGTAATAATATCAGCTGTCTCCTCAGCATCCCAAATACCATTGTTTGGCTCGTCAAAATCATAATCTTCCAGGACCACATAAGGTTCGTTAGGAATAAATGTAAGGCTAATATCGTCGGCGAAGACCTTCGCCAGTGGGAAAATCCCACCACCTCAACCAGCACAAGCTTTGTCAACATAGCAATAGAGTGCAACCTTTAGTTTGGCAATATTAGATGGATTCACTCCTGATAGATTTGCAAGCTCATCCTGGATGTTAAAAGAATAATCATGCCACCCAGTATCAGATACCTTTATGAGGTGAACTGTGGAACTATTGGACCAGGGGCAGGTACCTGAGGTTGCGTATATTCTTGTCTCGCCTAATGTATTTTCAGAAGAATCAAGATAATAAATTCTAATTGCGGAGACTGCCCAATATCCACCCACTCCTTTGCTGGGGTATAACTTTGCCGAAGCAGAAAATAAAACATCTTGACTCTGCATTGACACTGTCTGGTAAAGAGTAGCATGGTAACCAAGGTAGGTATAGGTATATGCTTCCTTATCACCGTCGCTGTTATAATCGTCAGAGCTTATCTCACACTTGGAAACATTATAGTGGATTTTCTCATCTTGTTCCCATCCTATACTCAAATCTTGTTCAAAGTTTCCATTCGTAATAAGGTCAGCTGCCACTACTGGCAATGCCACCACAAGCAAAACCATTACTCCAAAACAATACCTTTTCATGCTGTACCTCCTTTTGTTTTAAATTTATCTTTGAATTTCGCTTTGTCATTTTGCATCTTAATTTTTGCTTTTTACATTGTTCTTTTGACAAACCCTACACTAAAGTGTGGTAGAAGTCTAACATCAAAATCTTCATTTTGCAGCAGAGCTATCTTATCAAGATTATCTTTTTAACCAAAGTCTTGTTTACTGTTTTTCCATAGGGTTTTGCAAAGAGCTTCACAAAGAATACTCCTGCTGGTAGTTCGTCCTTTATATTCCATTTCAATGTATGGGGTCCTGCTTTAAACTGTCCCTGAACAATGTTATGGCAAAGTCTTCCGGTTATGTCGTATATATCAATCGTGACCTCAGATGCTTTAGGTAAGGAAAAAGTAATAGCAGTAGTATTTAGCATAGGATTCTGCAGAACATTGAGAGTTACATTTCCTGGTATCACTTTCACGTTTTCTTTCACCCCATATGTAGTCCTGGCTGCATCAGAATGTGCTTCTATCTCAGTTTTTGAGCTCCCACCAACTATTGCAAATACTACAGCCTGACTACCACCCGGAGCAAGGTCAAACGGCCCTGCTGATACCATCGCTCCATAGTCACCATTCGTCAGATAGCCGGAATGACATGCTTTTTTCATAAACTTATACTGGTCAACATCTGTCATACCCCCATTTGGATGGACATAATCAGCATTTTTGATTGAGCTCGCATTAGCAAGCTTG
>JAUWHX010000002.1 GCA_030605695.1 bacterium
ATTATAAAGCCACCTCCTACACACTCTTGAACAGAATAGCCATAATCAGGATCAGTTCCGCCATAAGTTTTAGTCCACAGTGTATCGGGTGCATCGGCAATTGCAGGCAAGGACACAATAAATTGTGTCCCTACAAAAGCCCATACTCTCAGCAAATTACGCATCTTTTCTTAAAAGATTAGCACACAGATTCGCACAGATTAAAAAGATTGCCACAGATTATATATAAATCTGTCTTTGAAATCGTGTCCCTACAGGTTGAAGCAGAGCTTCAACCTATCCATTGACTTGAATCTCGTCTATCGCAGTTTCCTCACTAATATCTGTTCCTGCTTCCTCAGTTCTTAGCTTCTCTGGTTCTGTAGTAGGTTTATCTTCTTCGGTTGACTTTGGAGAAGGAGTTTCCTCATCTTTAATAACTTCTTGTTCCTTTTCAACTGGAGGTAGAGTTTTCTCAGGTTCAGGAGTTTCCTTTTCCTCAACAGAAGTCTCTGGTTCTTTTTCAACTGGGGGTGGAGTTTTTTCAGGTTCAGGAATCTCTTGTTTTTCCTCAACAGGAGCTTTTGGTTCTTTTTCAATAAGTGAGAGATAAGAATTGAGACGTGCCTTAAACTCTGCGAAGAAGAGGTCTCGTTTATTCTGTAGGTCAGTCAATCCGCCTCTGATTTTCTCGGCTTCCAGTTTTGCCTTTTCAATAATGAGCTCGGCTTCCTTTTTTGCCTGCTCTTCTTGCGTCTTTTTTGTTTCCTGAGACTGCAAAGCGGCTTCCTTAATTACGGATTCAAATTTCTCGTATTTCTCGAGTTTTTCAGCGAGTTCTTTGTTCTCCAGCACCAGTTGTTCAAGTGCATCGGCGGCTTGATTGATATAAAACTTTACTTCCTTAGGGTCATCGCCTCGCATCGCTTTTTTAAACTCAATCGCTCTAAGTTCTACAGGTGTTAGTTTCATCTTTCCCTCCATTTGAGCAATAATATAGGGGGTGCGAGGGAAGTCAAGGAAAAAAGGTCAAGAGTTTAAGAGTTTAAGGGTTTAAGAGTTTAAGGGTTTAAGGGTTTTTACGATTCTTTAGCTTTTTTTACTTGACAAAGCAAGCAAATTGAAGTAAAATAAAGTATAGGAGGTAGAATTATGGGAAAGTATGTGAATTCTGGGTTGATTCAAGGGATAAGGGGTCAGGTAGGGGAGTATGTTTTTTCGTATTGGAATGGGATACCTGTAATAAGCAAGAAGGCGGTGAAGAAGAGGGACCCGCGGACAGCATCACAGCTTGAGGTGAGGAGGATACATACGGAGCTTGTGAAGAGGTGGAATGATATGAGTTTTAGCGAATGGGCGTTGTGGGGGGAATACGCAAAGAGGTATAAAGGGGTAAAGATGAGGCAAAGGCAAGGGCTTGTTCCGTGTATAGGTGGTAAAATGGGTGGTAATGCGGCGTATATTTCCGTAAATCAGTTGCTAATGGGGTGTGGGTTTAAAGCATTGGAGAAGCCCTTTTTCGGGGCATTGAAACCGCCTCTTGTTTCGGCTGATTTGAGTCAGCTTGGTGTATATAGCAGTGAGATAAGATTCAATGTCTGGTTGCCTTATTCTTATGGGTGTCGGTGTGTGGTTCAGGTTTGGGTAGAGAGGACTGGTAAGGGTAGGTATCCATATCTCAGGGCTATTGTTCCTGTAGATATTTCCAAGAAAGAAGTGGTGGTGGATGAGATACGCGTGAAAGAGGATGGCAAGATAGTAGAAAAGAAGATAAGAGAGGTTGGGAGGTGTAAGTTATTCTTACAGTTACGGACAGTAGCGGAGAATGGAGAGTTTTCTATGCCTTCACAGATTTACAGGGTAGAGGGAGTTAAGAGTTAAGAGTTGAGGGTTAAAGGGTTAAAGGGTTAAAGGAGATGGGAGCAGGCGGTGAAAACTTCTTCAGTCTTTATTGATTGCATAGCTAAACATATAGGAATATACCTTAATCTCATTCCCCAAAGGAAATGTCTGTAAAAGTTAAGACAAGGAGCACATATAAACTTTGGAGTAACGACTTTTACATTTTTGCCAAGGGGTCCGAAGTTTTTAGGATTGTCAGGTCCAAATATTCCAACTACCGGCGTGCCAAGAGCAGAGGCAATATATGTGGGGCCTGAGGCATTGCCTATGAATAGGTCGCAGTGCTTGATTACAGCGGCAGATTGCCGTAGAGAGAGTTTGCCAGCGAGATTTAAGCAGGGTGCAGGGTGCAGGGTAGAATTTATGTGGTTCTCTATGTAATTGCATAGTTTTATATCTTTGTTGCCACCGATGAGGAGTATTTTAGCATTAAATTTGTCTATAAGGAGATTGGAAAGCAAGGCGAATTTTTGAGTTCTCCATCGTTTGCATTTATTGTTTCTTCCTCCAGGATGTATGGCTATCAGAGGTGAAGTATCTTTAAATTCCTTCAAGAGTGATTTGGCGGCGTGAAGTTCCTTATCTTCCAAGAATATCTCCCAGTTAGTATCGTCTCTTAATTTTATTCCATCTATTTTATCAATTGCCTGAAGGAAGTATTCTGTGGAGTGGGAGTCATTAGAGTCCACAGGGTATAGCCACCAGAAAGGATTTCCGTTAAAGCTCACTCTTTTTTTGATTCCGGCGAGTATGAAGATAAATTGGACAGGATGAGAGCATTGGACTCCTATATCGTAGCCCTTTAACTTGGAAATGAGGGAACGGATTTTCATAAAAGAGCCATCTACGAATTCATCAATGTAAGGGTTGTGTTTTAAAAGCTCTTTGGCTCCGTGTGACCATACTAATGCAGATATGTGGGAGTCGGGGAACTTTTTGCGGAGAATTTTAAATACAGGAGTTGTAAATATAACATCTCCGAGTCCTGCCCATAAGGAGACGACTATTTTAGTTTGTGGTTGGTTCATAGATTATAAAGAGTTTAAGAGTTCAAGAGTTTAAGAGTTTAAGAGTTCAAGAGTTTAAGAGTTTAAGAGTTTAAGAGTTCAAGAGTTCAAGAGTTCAATTGTAATATGAGAGTTAATCTCCAGTTGAGCCGAAACCATTGGTTCCTCGCTGTGTATCTGAAAGCTCGCCTTCTACTATGTCTGCTTTATATGTTTTTGCAATAACAAGTTGAGCGACCCTCATTCCCGTATGGACTTTGACCTCCTTTTCTCCGAAATTAAATAAAATAATCTTTATCTCTCCTCTATAGTCGGAATCAATGGTTCCCGGGGAATTCAAGACCCCGATTCCATAATTTAATGCGAGCCCACTTCTTGGTCTAATTTGTGCTTCAAATCCTTCAGGGAGTTGGATTCCAATGCCCGTAGGAATGATTTTATACTCGTTCGTGTTTATAGTTACTTCTTCTGAGGCGTATAAGTCCAATCCTGAAGCTTGCTGGCTTTTATATTCTGGTATTTTAGCGTGAGGGACCAGTTTTTTAATTCGGAGAATCACTTCTTTTTTGGTCGTCTCTTCCCCTTCTTTCCGGGAGGTTTGGCTCCTTTAGGAGGTTTACGGCCTTTGGTGTATTTATCAGAAAGAAGATATATATCTTTGTGCAGACCTTTTTTATCTGAGATTCTCACTTTTATTTTTTCAGTATGGTAACCCTCGGCGCTAATACAGAAATCGTATTCTCCTTTATGCACCCATATCCTGTATTCACCTGATAGGGGGTCTGAATAGACCTCAGCTTTGTCTTTACCTATTAATGTGATACGAGCAGGCACACCAGCTTTTGTTTTCTTGTCCAATATTTTGCCTGTAATTGACCAAGTAACTTTTCTCATCAGGGGCCAGTTAGCGAGCACAGTATCGTAAGCCATAAAGTCGAAAGTTCTGTCTTCCCACCAGTAGTCATCACTTTCTATTCCTACTCTATAAGCACCGGCGTTAACGAATTTAAGTTCGTATTCTCCGTTTTTAGTTTTAACTTTACCTGAGAGGGGACCTATAAATGTGATAGTAGCGCGGAGAGGGAGAGTTGAGAGGGAATCATATACCCTTCCTTTGATTACTATGGTAGGTTCAGGCGGCGGGATTCTTTTTATGGTTATTTCTGGGGATAGCGAGAACATAAACTTTGGGTTTTTAGCAAGTGTATCGTTAGGGACCCAGTCGAATTCAGAAGACATAGGGAATCCTACACCAAAATTGATTGTGAAGTGCGGGAGTAATATTTTTACTTGAGGTATGATGGAGCCGAAAGTATCTTGTTTAGCGATTTCTATGGCGGGGTGTATATAGTGCCATAGGTCAATTTCCTGTCCTATTCCATATGAGTTAAAACCTCTTTGGCCGGTTGACTGCATAATTCGGAAGTATCCGAGATTTAGGAATGTAGTGCCGATAGGTGACTTAAGACCCGTAATTCCTCTGATTCCGACTTCTCCGTCTTGAGCGAGTGTTGGGCAATCGCTGAATTCATTTTGGAGTGATATGTGTGGGGCTTTTCCGCTGGGGACCCAGTGTGCATACCAGAGCACGAATCCAAAAGATAGAACATAGGAATCGATGTTTGCAGGGAATGCAGTTTTAACTGCGGTTAAGATTTGAGGATAGAAGTCTACATATCTTGTATCTGATCGGTATAAAGGGTATGGGCGTCGGTCTATGTAATTTCCGTATAGGTGAGTGCCGATAAAGATTTGTAGCTGTGGCAACATCGTATATCCGAGTCCAGCTGTGCCGGTTCCGTAGTAATGGCGGTCTGGAGGGAGATTTCGAGGCTCATTTGGTATATATCTGTCCATAGCTCCCAGTGGGCCTGGCCTTTTACTGTAACCGAGCCATGGGTTGGCATAAATATGAATAGTTCCCTTCTCGGGTAAGAACGGAGACATATTATAAAACAGTCCCTTGCTATCTGTATTCATATCGTCGGTGCTAACAGGGAAAACAAGCCATGTAATAAATAGAAATGTTCCCATTTTTTACTCCTTTTATTTTGCCCCCAATGGGAATTGAACCCATGTCCCCACCTTGAAAGAGTGGTGTCCTAACCCCTAGACGATGAGGGCACTATGCTTAAGTTTATAAATATCAATACTTATAGGCCGTGTGGGATTCGAACCCACGACTCCTGGATTAAAAATCCAGTACTCTACCAGCTGAGTTAACGGCCCACAATTAACTTAATATATTCTACTCTAAAAATGTCAAGGTTTTTCTGATTTTTTTTTACCACTTAACCCCTTTCGTGTAATTTTTTCATAAATAACTGTAAATAAAAACTCGTTGCAGGGAACGAAAGTTTTGTCCCAGGGAACAGGTGGCATGTTGAAAGGAACAGAAGATCTGTTTCACAGAACAGAAGTCCTATTCCTTAAGGCAGAGCAGTTGCCAATTATCTCTATATACTCTTTTACAAACAAAGATTACACGGAATTCTGTAAATCTCTTAATTTTTTACTTGATTTTTTATATTTTCTTATCAATAATGCAGATATGGATTATTTTATTTCTGAAGAACAACGCAAGTTAAAAGAAATTGCGGCATGGATTGCTCAGGAAAAGATAGCCCCGCAACGAAGAGAACTTGATAAGCTCGATAAATTCCCACACGAGATTCTTAAGGAACTCGCCGAGAACGGGATGTTCAAAATATTCATTCCCAAAGATTACGGCGGAACCAGTGCTGCAACCTTAGATTTATGCCTTGCAGTTGAAGAGATTGCAAGAGTATGCGCAGGAGTAGGAACTGCTTATGCAGCAACTGCTCTTGCGGCAACCCCAATAATCCTTTTTGGCAGTGAATCCCAGAAATCAAAATACTTGTCAAGAGTCGCTGAAGGCACCATTGCAAGTTATGGACTTACCGAATCTCAAGCTGGGTCAGATGTTGCAGGAATACAAACGAAAGTAGTAAAAGATGGAGATTCTTACATAATAAATGGGGGAAAACAATTCATAACAAATGGAGGAGAAGCAGAAATTTATGTTGTCTTCGCCTCAACTGATCCAAAACGAGGAGCACGTGGACTATCTGCTTTTATTGTAGAGAAAGATACTCCGGGTTTCTCATTTGGCAAACTTGAGGACAAGCTCGGTATTCGTTCTGCTTATACACGAGAGCTCATCTTCGAGGATTGCAAAGTCCCAGCTTCAAATATTCTTTCAAGAGAGGGATTTGGATTTATAGTCGCAATGCGCACATTTGATTATACTCGCCCGGGAGTAGCGGCTCTATCTGTTGGAGTAGCTCAGGGAGCTCTTGATGAAGTTATAAAACATCGCAAGACTATATCTTTTGAACGAACGCAATTTATGATTGCTGAACTTGCGGCAAAAGTCGAGGCAGCAAGGGCTTTTGTTTATGCGGCAGCAAGACATATAGACTCAGGAGCCAAGAACATCTCCAGATATTCAGCTATGTCAAAGCTATTTGCTTCGGATATGGCTATGGAGGTTACCTCAAAGGCAGTAGAGATTTTTGGACTATCCGGATGCTCAGAGGATTATCCGGTTGCAAAGATGTTTCGTGATGCAAAGATAACCCAAATTTATGAGGGGACGAACGAGATTCAAAAAGCTGTGATAGGAAGAGAGCTTACAAGATAGAATGCAAAAACCAAAAATCAAAAAACGGGATTCGTGCTGGTGGTTCGTGTTCGTGATAGTCTTTTCTGCAACCACGAATCACGCTCACGGCTCACGAATTTTGGATTCTCTTTTTGCTCAATATAATTTAAATAAACCGGAACAGCTTCAAATGATTGCAAAATGTTCATTGGTTCAGGATACTGTGTTTAAAGTGCATTTCGTAAAAGGAGAAGAGCTTACAGTAGAAGGTCCACCTCTGGCAAGAGAGATTGTAAAGGGTGCTCTTATGTTGACGGGTCTTGGATTACCTGAATTATACAGAAATTTTGGAGGAGTTCTTTTTATTGATACTGTGATTGCTGAGGGGAATTGGTTCACTATTATCCCAAAGGACACATTCTTGTTCGTAGAAGCTAAATTGAAAATAAAGGACTGGCTAATAAAAGAGGTGCGGATTTTAGCACAAGGGCAAGATATACAAGGAAAAATCACTTATGAATCTGGTCTGCCAGTAAGTATAACCGTAGAAGCCGATTCTTTAAAATATACAATAGAGCATAAATATAGAAATGGGATACCTTCAAGAACTGAGCTTACTACTCCAGAAAAGCACATAATTATTACATACAAGGAGGAAAGATGATTTCAAAACGAGCACTTAAAGTGCCTAAATCTCCTATAAGAAAGTTGATTCCTTATGCGAATGAAGCTAAAGCAAAGGGGATTAAGGTCTATCATTTAAATATCGGACAGCCCGACATAGAGACTCCACAGGTCTTCTGGGAAGGAATCCAGAATTACAAAGAAAAAGTCCTTGCATACGGACCATCTGATGGGCTTCCGGAGTTTAGAAAAACAGTCGCAAAATACTATCAAAGTTTCGGAGCTCAAGTGCAAGCATCTAATGTTTTCATTACAACAGGTGGCTCGGAAGCCATTTTATTCGTGTATATGGCAATTGGGGATGTCGGGGATGAGTTCTTGATTCCTGAACCAGCTTATGCAAATTATATTTCTCTTGCTGCAGTTGCACAAGTAAAGCTAATTCCTATACCTACAAAAGTTGAAGAGGGATTTCACTTGCCTCCTCGTGCTGAAATTGAAAAGCGTATAACTCCAAAAACAAAAGGAATTATAATCTGCACACCTAATAATCCAACCGGCACAGTTTATACAAGAGATGAAATGCAACTTGTTGCCACCATAGCTCGCAAGCACCATATTTTAGTAATATCTGACGAAGTATATCGCGAGTTTTTATTTGATGGGAAGAAGCATACCAGTATCCTTAATATTCCTGAGATGGATGAATATGCTATTGTGATTGATTCTATTTCAAAGAGGTTTAGCGCCTGTGGAGCAAGAATCGGTTTTGTAGTTACAAAAAATGAGAGCATATTAAAGTCTCTTATGGTTTATGGGATGGCAAGACTTTGTCCTCCAACAGTTGAGCAAATTGGGGCACAAAATGCTTTTGAAAATATGCAAGAATTTATACCTCGGATGATACAAGAATATGAGTCTCGACGTAATATTGTATATGAAGAACTACAAAAAATAAAGGGGACATTTGCAAGATTGCCGGAGGGAGCTTTTTATATAACTTGCCGGCTCCCTGTCTCAGATGCAGAGAAATTTGCAAAGTGGATGCTCACCTCTTTTCAAATTGATAATAAGACAACAATGATTGCTCCCGCAGAAGGTTTTTATATTACTCCCAAGAAAGGGAGGAATGAAGTAAGAATAGCTTATATCCTTAAAGCTGATGAACTAAAAGATGCTATGCAAATTTTATCAAAAGGACTCAAGAAATTCCCTAACCCCTGATTAAATGCTACGAAAACACTGGTAGGGGTGTTCAATTGAACGTCCCTACATATAATTCCTTTTTGTGTGTTTTAGTGTTTTGGTGATTTTGTGGTTCACCACGACTTTCACCACAGAGTGGCATTGTATTTCACTTAATACGAATTAGCTTACGAACTAACTCGCCGTTTGCCTTGAAATGACAGAAATATGTCCCGCTTCCTACTTTTTTACTCCCATTATTCTTGCCATCCCACCAAATAGTATAATGTCCGGGTTCCTGTCTCTCATCTACGAGTGTCTTGACAACCTGCCCACTGATATTGTATATCTTTAGAGTTACCGGTCGCTGTTTATCTCCTTGATAGCCCGGGATAGAATATTCAAGCTTAACTTTCCCTGTGCTTGGGTTAGCGGCAGGGTTCTTGAGAAAGAAAGAGAATTTAATCTTATGCCCTGCCTTAGCAGATACAGGCCCGTGCCAGGTGATTGAACCACTCTTATCTACATCGCCCAGTTTATACCAGTAAGTCTGGCCGGGAGTTACCGAAGAGTCAATATAGATATATGAGTTTGGGACTCCTTGAGCGTGAAGCTTTATGATTTGCTTGTAATCAGCATCCTTATTCTCTGCTCGTTTAATTAGCCACTTATCATTATCAATTTCAGCTTCAGTTCTCCAATTCAGGAGAATATAATTGTTTTCTGGTCTTGCATCAAATGAGACAAGCTCAACGGCGGAGACACCGCACTTTTTAGATGCCTGATTAGTATTACCAAA
>JAUWHX010000019.1 GCA_030605695.1 bacterium
ACCGGATAAAATCACTCTTACATGGAATACTATAAGTGTCTCAGACCTTGCTGGATATAAAGTCTGGTATGATACAGATACATCGGGATTCCCTTATAATGGAACAGGTGCAAGTGAGGGTAATTCTCCAATTGATGTGGGTAATGTAACTACTTTTGAACTCACTGGTTTAACTGCACCAACTTATTATTTAGCTGTAACTGCTTACGACAATAGCGGTGATAGTTCTTGGTATAGTGATGAAGTAGAAGTTGCATTAGTAGGAGTGGAGGAAGAGACTTCAAAATCTAAGTTGCAAAATGCAAAGTTAGAAGTATATCCTAATCCATCTTTTGGAAATGCTTTGATTAAGTATGGGCTACCAGAGAAGGCAAGCATAAGTTTGAGGCTCTATGATATATCAGGTAGGTTAGTCAAAACTATTTATTCTGGAGCTCAAGAGAAGGGCTATTATGAGGTTGACATAAAACAAAATGAACTGATAGGGGGCATTTACTTTATTAAATTTGAAACAGAGAAGTTCAAAGCAACGAGGAAGCTGACAATAATTCGTTAGTGTGGGAGAGACCTCTGATGTGGGAGGGAGACCTGTGTGGGAGGGACTTCCCAGTCCCGAATATGTCAAGGTTTGGAAACCTTTCCCACAAAGAGAAATGAATAATTTAGGGAGGTCTGTGAATGATTTGAGGAGTTTCATAAATGGTTCGATGAAAGGAATAGACGGTTCGTTCCCAAGAACGAACGACTCGGGGAGAGCAACGAACGACTCGGGGAGAGCAACGAATGACTCGGGGAAGGCAACGAATGACTCGGGGAAGGCAACGAATGACTCGGGGAAGGCAACGAATGACTCGGGGAAGGCAACGAATGACTCGGGGAAGGCAACGAATGACTCGGGGATGTCTAAAATAAATAAAAGGAGGTAAAAATGGCAAAAGATTATATTCCACGGACGGATGCGGAGTTTAATGAGTGGTTTAATAGATTTTGCGACAATCTTCCCGCCATTGCCGCAGCGGTTGGACTTCCGCAGAATTTTGTTGATGATGTTATTGGGGCTCGGATTGGCTGGAACACATCCTATCCGGCAAGTCAGCAAGCCCAAATTCAAGCTGAATCCGCCGTAGAAAGTAAAAACTGGAGCCGTGCCGACGCTCAAGAAAAAGCGAGGACGGCAGTGAATCTGCTACAGGCAATTCCACAGCTATTAGACTCTCAACGAGAGCTTCTTAGCATCACGATTCCAGATACCACGCCGACTCCGATATCGCCAGAATATGTGATGGAACTTCCACCGCCTAATTTGATTTTGGATTTGCAGACGGGGCAGATTACGATTCATTTTGGTGTGAATCCGGCAAACGAGAAGGAGAACGCTAAGCCCGAGAATATTGGCGGAGCAAAGATATGGTATCGTGTTGGAGAAGGGCAGTGGATGTGGGCTGGCGATGATACTAATAGCCCTTATAGACACAATATTGATTTGAGTACCTGCGGGGCGTTGGAATATCGGGCGCAGTGGTTCGATAAGAAGATGCGAGTGGGACTGTTTAGCCAGGTCGCAAAAGCTACGGTGAGTTAGTAGTCAGTAGCCAGTAGTTAGTAGTTAGTAGTTAGGAAAAAAACTTAACCGCAGAGGGCTCAGAGAACACAGGATTCAAAATAAACCGCAGAGACACAAAGCTCACAAAGAAAAAACTTGACCGCAGATAACGCAGATGACACGGATAAAAAGAAACAATGCAAAATACAAAATTAGCAATTAGCAATAAACAATTTTGAAATGCTAATTGTTAATTGATAATTTTAAATTGATTTATCCTGCGGTATCTGCGACATCCGCGGTTTAAGAATTTTCACCACAAAGAGCACAAAGAGCACAAAGGAAAAGAGAAACCACAGATTGACACAGATAAAACAGGATTCAAAATAAACCGCAGAGACACAAAGCTCACAAAGAATACAAAGATACAGGAGAAAGGGAGAATTGGGAGAAAAGGAGAAGAATATTTAAATTTTCTCCCTTTCCTACTTTCTCCATTTCTCCTGAATATTTATTACAACTTCTCAGAGATGGCTTTTGCCTGCATAAAGAGAAGAAGATAGTCCTTGCCACCTGCTTTTGAATCAGTGCCTGACATATTGAATCCGCCAAATGGATGAACTCCTACAAGAGCACCGGTGCACTTTCTATTGAAATATAAATTGCCGCAGTGGAAAACATCCTTTGCTCGCTCTATATACTTCCGATTTCTTGTATAAAGTGAGCTCGTAAGTCCGTATATTGTGGAATTAGCAATGTTAAGAGCATCTTCAAAGTCCTTAGCACGGATAACTGCAAGCACAGGGCCAAATATTTCTTCCTTAGCAATCCTTGCATCAGATGCTATATCCCGTATTATAGTTGGTTCAATGAAATAGCCAGAACGGTCAAGTGCCTTGCCTCCACAAACAAGTTTGCCTTCTTGCTTCCCAATTTCTATGTAATTAAGAATTGATTTGAAAGCTCGTTCATTAATCACAGGACCCATATAATTTGTCGGGTCGGTTGGCATACCTACCTTGAGTTTTTGAGCCCGAATCTTTAGCATCTCCACAAACTCATCGTATATTGAATCAACCACAATCGCTCTTGAACAAGCAGAGCATTTTTGTCCCTGAAATCCAAAAGCACCTGCAATAACACCATCCGCCGCACTGTCAAGGTCTGTATCGCTATCAACAATCGTGCAATCCTTTCCTCCCATTTCTGCAATAACTCGCTTAATCCATATTTGTCCGGGTTGAGCCTTGCTGGCAAGTTCAACTATATGGAGCCCTACTTCCATTGAACCAGTAAATGAAATAAATCTCGTATGTGGATTTCCAACAAGTCCGTCTCCAATCACACTACCTCTGCCTGGGAGATAATTTACAACTCCTGATGGTAAGCCTGCTTCATCAAGTATCTCCATAAACTTATGTGCTATCACAGGAGAATCACTTGAGGGCTTAAGAATAACCGTATTCCCTGTAACGAAGCTTGCCGAAGTCATTCCGACAAGTATTGCCATAGGGAAATTCCAGGGAGGAATAACAACTCCAACTCCAAGTGGAATATACCGAAGCTCATTTATTTCTCCTGGAAATGGAGTTAGTGGTTGGTGAAGTGCGTATCTTAATGCCTCACGTGCATAGAATTCCATGAAGTCAATTGCTTCTGCAACATCTCCATCTGCTTCGGGCCAAGTTTTCCCTGTTTCATAAACGAGCCAGGCAGAAAGCTCAAATTTCCTGTCTCTCATAATTTTTGCGGCTTTAAATAAATATCCTGCTCGCTCCTTTGCACTTGTGTGTTTCCAATTCTCAAAAGTATCTTTGGCAACTTCAACTGCTTGGGTTACTTCTTTGTCTGCGGGTTGCTGTAATATCCCGATTACTTCATCAGGATTAGAAGGATTAAGAGATTTAAACTTTTCACTCGTTTTTACTCGTTCTCCGCCAATTATGAGCGGATACTCTTTCCCAAGCTCCTGCTTAACTTTTTTTAAAGCAGATTTCATCCTCTCCTGATTCTCTGGCATTGAGAAATCAACGAATGGCTCATTTTTAAATTCAGATATTACCATTTTTCCCTCCTTCTGCTATCTCTCACAGAGTCTGCGACAAAAGTAGCCCCGATAAATCGGGATTACTTTATTAGTAACAGTTTTTTGGTCTGTCCCGTTTCCTCACGGAACAGGATTTGTAAAAACTTGCCTTCTATTCTCATTTCACTTTTATAAACTTTCTTGTAGATTTAAAGCTACCTGCTTCCATACGCAAGAAATAAATTCCACTCGGTAGCTCTGAACCACAAGGAACTGTGTAACACCCTGGACTTTTCTTTTTATCCACAAGAGTCTTTATCACTCTGCCTGTAACATCACATAGCTTGAGAGTAATATGTGTTAATTCTGGAACTTCATATTGAACTAAGATGCTTTTATAAAAGGGATTTGGGGCAGGACTCTTCAATGAGAAAATCTTTTCCGAAGGCATGCTTCTTTCTACTCCAACACTTGTAGTGAGCTCTATCCCAGTTACCGAATGAGCAGGAAAAGTATAGACAAAATTTTCGCTAATACCACTTAGAGAAGAATCTCTAATGATAACAGTATTATGAGGTGCATCATTATTATTACTAAGAAAGTGTGGTCCATTTATTGTTCGGACGACTGCTTCAGACTCTATTGCTCCGCCAACTATATTTATCGCTGTCTCAATATCCTCTAACTTGCGATTAACTACATTAATATAAATCTTGTTATCACTTCTTGTAACCGAGACATCCAAATATGGAACAGAGTCCATTGCTAGAATATTCCCTACTCTTAAAGAAGCATAGGTAGAACAATCAACGGTGAAGCTTATTGGCACCTCTCCACTATAATTAGAATAAAGTGAATACACATAAAGCACGGGGTAGGCATAAAATTCAAAAGACGGGTGAAATTGATGTCCTATTGCCCCCCCCAATGTACTCCAATTAGCAATATCTAAAATAAAGGAGGATTGCTGGAAAAGATTGAGCATTCCAGCAACATACAGAGCTGTTTCTAAAGTTGAGAAATGTTTTGTATAGAGAGTATCTCTACCGTAGCTCATCCACCATTCTGTGACCGCAATCCTCACATCACCAGAGGTTAACGAGTCAATAGCATTTTTGAGCCTTGCCCCGGTGGCTGCAAATACCAATGGTGCCGCCACCATTGCTCGATAAACCTCGTCCTCGTCATTCGTATATGTAGCAGTATCCCATTCTAAACCTGGGCAGGTAAAATGGATAGAAATGTAATCCATCACATCACCCGCAATAGCCAGAACAGTATCAGTCCATTCCCGATTATCACAACCATTAGCCATAACCTTTATGCTAGGATCCACTGCTTTCATTTGATTTGTAAAATCAATAAACTGGGTAGCGTAAGCCACTGAGGTAGTATGTCCAATTTCCCATTCACCGTATTGTTCATTGCCTACTTCCCAATACTTGATATTATAAGGCTCTATACTCCCGTTTTCTGCTCTCATTCTGCCATAAGTAGTATTTGTATCACAGTTAGTATATTCTACCCAATTGGCTGCTTCTTCAGGTGTGCCTGAACCAAAATTAACTGTAATTTGTGGTTCCATATTAGTATTCTGGCAGAATTGAACAAATTCATCTGTCCCAAAATCCATCCGCTCCCACCTACCCCAATGATTATCCCAGTTAGGTGGACGCTGGTCAATGTCTCCCACTCCATTTAGCCAGTGACTACCGTCACCATCAGCAAAACAACCTCCAGGATAACGCATAATATTGGGCTTGTGAAGAAGAATGAGGTCAAAATAACCTTTCCTTACTCCATCTATAGCACTATGAGGCACAAGTGAAACCTCGTCTATCCAGAGTATGCCTTCTTCTTGAAAGGTAATAGCAAATGCACCGTAATGCTCTGATGTTATTGGAGTTAATACACCACTAAACTTAGTCCAGTCCTCATTTACACCATAAAATGTCAGTGAATCACATACCTTATCAGTGCTATCTGTTAACCAGAGCGTGATACTCCCTTCTATCCCGGCGCCTTTTAAATATAGATAGACATCGTAAGACTCACCGGATTTAATAATAATAGGGAATTGTCCGACTCCACTGTGCCCATCAGTATATGAGGTTATCTCAATCTTTTGTGAGTAACTACCTATTCTGTTATACCTTGTAGTATCTAATTCAAATAGACAGGAGTTGTTGCCTTGAGTGATTGGAAACCACCCCTCTGCCACACCATTAGTATCTAGCACCTCAAACCCGCGACAGCCAATCTCTTGTGCCCAAAGTCCAGCCTTGTGGTTTATAGTAAACCCTAAAAACTCAATGAACCCGCCATAAATGTAAGGTTTGATTGTATCACCTGTAGCCCCAGTTAAATCAACATCAATAGTTGCCTCAACCTGGGAACATAAAAATAGAAATATTAATCCTCCCATCATATCCTCCTTCCACTACCTCAAAAGTAACAATTTCTTGGTCTGTGAAAACTTATCACCTACTTTTAATTTATAAAAGTATATTCCCGACTTCACATTTTCACCCAAATCATTCTTTCCATCCCAGGTTACTTTGTGGATCGTAAATTGGGAATCGTGAATTGGAAAAGATTTAACTAATCTGCCTGCTAAATCATAAATCGTGATTCGTGTCCGTGATTCGTGTCCGGATACGGAAATCGGATACGTAAAACGGATCTCTGTTTTTTGGGTGAATGGATTTGGATAGTTCTGAAATAGGTTAATAGATAATGTTGGTGCCTTTTGCTCCTCAACACCTACAGGTACCCAGATAGTCAGTCTCACAGGTTCTTTAATCAATAATAGGTCAGGTACTGTGATTAGACCTAAAGAATCAGTAGCAATAGTCCCTTTTTGCAAAGTATCACCATCTAATACTTTTACAAAACTCCACGAATAAGTATGTCCGGGTTGAGGGTCAAACTGTTGTAACCTACGAGGTGTAACATTAGCTAAAATCGTATCGGCTTCAGGAATATCATTTGGATATATTGACTCATAAACAACCCACATTGTAACAACCCATTTATTTACAGTATCTACAATACTCTCAGTATCCCATTTTAAATAACCTCCCCAAGTTCCCCAAGGGTCACCGTCCTCCGGATCACCATTCCCGGGGTCAGGTTGCTGTCCTGAGGTTGTCAAATTAATATCAGTCTCTGAAAAGGCAGGGAAAGATTGGTCTTGACGAAACCTGGTAAGATAAGTGGGGCAAAGGTGCTCTGAGTATCTAAAGTGTACTGTATCGGACCAATTCTCATGTGTCCGCTCATCCCAGTATAAGGCAAAACCAGTTTTAGCTAAGTCTAACTGTCTATATAAATTAGGTTTCTCTTGCCACTCTGATAGAGTATCCTCCTTACCCGTTACTATTATTGTAAATGGCCAATCATAACCACTCTGTTGAAGATTCTGTAAACGCCAAGTCCAGCTGAACGCATCGTAAACACCGATATTACTGTCTAAATTGGTGGGAATATTTTGAGACTCAAAACCAATGAGCCAGTATCTAGCTGGATGTTTGGCGCCAGTTCCTCTTGGGACAACCGCTAAAGATGCACTATAAATCTCCGGGAAAAGCTGAGTAAGAAAACCTAACCCGTTTGCGCCCATACTGAAACCCATCAGAGAAATGTAATTAGAATCAATGGGAAAATTATCCAGAAGCCACCTTGTTTCCCACCAAACTCGCCACATTGTGTAGTTTATTATTGTGTCAGCATAAGTTGGAAAAGCAAGTGAAAAACGGCAAAACTTTTTGTTATAGCCAAACCACATAGTATTGAAATTGAAGACACCAATGGAGTCTCCCAATGGGTATTTTATAGCAATGGGGTCATCAAAACTTACAAAAAATCCGTTTGGCATCATATAGCGACCAAAAATAGGAAGTCTGTCTCGCAAAAAGAAATTATCAGTCCCACCATGAAGGCAGATATTTAGGGGAAGGTTTCCTGGTAGATACCCTTCTTTAGGCTCCCAGACAGCAAAGTTGAAACCTATCCCATTACTCCATTCGTTACCCATTATTGGATAGTCTGGGCGACCAGAATCATACTGTGCACTCCCATCTATCCAGTGACTATAGATAGTTACTATGCTATCCCGATGTTGAATAGTGCAACTAACAGAATCAACTGTTTCCATAATTGGACCAGTTGTATTACCCGAACCAACTATTGTATCTCCAAACAGAACCACTGCGTAATATGCAGTCCCAGATGTATGAGGAGTCACAACAAAATAAGCTTCATTTGTATCTACAGTCGCTGTTCCACCTGATGTATCAGGCAATTTCCATCGAGCATCCGGCACATATCCGTAAAGACGTGAATTTGCTCCATTATTAGCAAATACCCTGCCAATCCAAGTAGCATTGCTAATTGAAGTAATGGACTCCGAACTGGTATAGATTTCATAAGTAGTGTCCTGGGGTACAGGTTCTAAGTGTTTCCATACCAAAAAAGTTTGCCCCTGCGTATGCCAGCCTTGCAAATTCTGCTGGGCATTGGCAGAACTTAAAACACAAAGAAAAACTACTATTGCTACGCAAAAGTTTTTTAACATGACTCACCTTTTGCTACCTTAAAAGTAGCAGTTTCTTGATTTGTGAAAACTCATCACCGACCTTCAACTTATAAAAATAAATTCCTGAATTCACATTTTCACCCAAATTATTCTTTCCATCCCAGGTTACTTTGTGAATCGTAAATCGGGAATCGTGAATTGGAAAAGATTTAACTAATCTGCCTGCTAAATCATAAATCTGCAGTAGGGGTTCAATATATTGAACCCCTACATTTCCCTTAACTCTAAACTCTATAACTGTCTTTGTGATAAATGGATTTGGATAGTTCTGTGAAAGACTGTATCTTTTAGATAGTGCAGATTTATCGTGAACTTCCTCAACAGCAAATTCATATTCATAAGCTCCAATTGATGGCGGATTCAAAACTGGATTTCCTTCATAATCTCTGATTAGTCCTACATTTACTCCCCTTTGTAAAAGAGCCGAATAATCACTCAATTTGAAATCTTCAGCTTGCTCAGGGTTGAGGACTGCCCAGTTAGGATCTTCAATGAAGTCCGAAGCAGAGGAAATGCTGTTCCAGGTAGATTCATCATTTCCAGTTGTGGCACTCCATTGCCAAACATCGTTATTATCTTTGTTCCAATATAGGTTATTGGAGAACGCATTACCACTTGCTATTATGGATTCATTATCTATTCCAACAGCCAATACACTATCTTCTGCATAAACAAAATTATTTTTTATAATATTATCTTTTGAATGACAATTACTATCAGTTAAGAGGGACATAACCGCCAGTTCTGCTAAAAACTTTAATCCGACATGTCCATTAGCAGAATCTTCATAGTTAGAAGCTAAAGAATTATTATAAATCTTATTACTTTTGCTATCCAACACAATGATACCTGCACCGTCATTATCTAAACAAATATTGTAATAAACTTGATTAAATCCTGTGTATTGGTCTAATTGGATACCATTTCCATCAGGCCCAAAACCAGTACTATCCGCAATTTCTATATTATCATTGCAGAAATTGTATCTTATTATATTGTGTAATCCTCTATTGCTATATGGCCAGGCAAAAATATGAATTCCACTTGTGCCAATAATAGAATTCCCATTTCTTTCAACAATATTTTCTTCAATGATATAATAGTTGCCATTGAGTTCAATACCGTGATAGCCATTATCTGATATTATACAGTTCCGAATTCTTGTTTCATTGCCCGGACTGCAGGCATTTGAATCTATACCAATACCATTGTATTCATTATTAGTAATTATGCAATTTTCTATTAAATTATTATCACCAGTTGAACTCGCTATGCCAATTCCCTGTCCAGAGGTAGTTAAGATGCAATTTTTTATCACAATGTTAGATACACTATCTCCCATGTTAATAGCAGAATAAGGTGATTGTTGGATTGTGATATTATCAAATGTAATATAACTTGCATTTTGTAAGAATACATAGCCACTATCAATAACAGGAGTTCCTGTGCTATTATTAGTTATTAAAATCGGATTGCCTGCAGTCCCTGATTTATAACCAATACTCATTGTTTCATTAGTAAAATTACCTTTATCTGCCAACAGAATTAAAGTATCTCCGGGTTGAATAGCATTCCCGTTAATTGATACAAAGCCCTGGAAAGCATTTATCGGGTTAGTTCCACTATTGTCACCATCCGTGTAACTTTCAGGGTAAACATACCAGATAGTGGCATCCAGATGATTATAAAGGATTATGCCGAATAAAATTGTCAAATATATTGATTTTTTCATAATATTACTCTCCTGTCGCTATCTCTCACAGAGTTTGCGACAAAAGTAACAATTTTCTGGTTTGTGAAGACTTATTCCCCACTTTTAACTTACAAAAATAAATCCCAGCTATTACATTTTCACCTGAATCATTTTTCCCATTCCATACTACTTTGGTAATTGGGTTATTAGGTGAGTGGGTAATTGGAAATGTACGGACGAGTCTACCTGCTAAATCATAAATCGTTAATCGCAAATCGTTAATCGTATAATCGTTTAACGAATACCGAATAACTGTTTTTTGGGTGAATGGGTTGGGATAATTTTGCAATAAAGAGATACCATCACTTTCATCGATTCTGAAGCTATCTTCCACAGAATTATGGGAGTAAACCGTATCCAACATTTGTAAGTAAATATCATAACCCTGTTTTTGATTTCCCAGAGTATCCATTAATCCGAGAGTTCCTATATAGGCTCTGAATTCAGGAGTGTATATTTGTTGAAAATTGACCCAGTAATCCACAGTTGCCTTATCATAATCAGCCAGAAAATCCCACCCGACAATTTCTATTTGATCTATGTCCATAGTCTGACGAAATAGTTCTTCAATAAACTGAGCTTGTAATGTTTCGGAGCTGTTTGATACCGGAGAAGATGGCAAGCCTGATTCTTTAATTATTATAGGCTTGCTTTCTGCTGAAGATAACAAATCTGCTATTTTATCATCAACATCGTCAATTACTGTTGAAGTAACAGTAAAGTCAGGATTTAAAGGCCAGTATGTTACAGAGAGGATGTCAGAAAAGTTCTTTATTAATTGCCACAAAGTATCATTAGTCTGGATACCATGATTCAAAGTTAGTGTGGTAGCAAATTTTATCGAAGGATAATTGCTGTGAACATAGTCAGCTATATCAGACAGTAAATTAATATAATTTGTCATTTCATTTGGATAAATCTCAAAGTAAACATCAGATTCCCCCCCAACAGTGAGATAATCTAATACTATGGCAAAAGAATCAATCATTTCAATTGCGAAATCATAGAATGCATTTATTAACACAGTATCTTCGAAAGTTAATCCTGCATAAGCGATAGGAACATCGTTAAAAGTCACACTCGGGTTTCTTATCAGCAAGTGGAATTTAAAACTGTAATCATTTTTGAGATGAGCAATATAATTTACATGTAAAGATAATTGTCCATTATCTTGAATATCCTCCAATTCGGGCCAGGTATATATTGAATGGAGAGATCCCATTCCTTTATTACTCATCATCTGGTACCAGTTTTCTTTATCTACAAAAGACCATCCTTGCGGCCATACAGGAAGAATTCCATACTTAGTAGGCGGATATTGAGCTTTTATTTCAAAGCTTGAGCCCATGAAGATGCATATAAATACAATCACTATCGATTTTTTCATGTTTTCTTCCTTACTTCATAAGCAACAGTTTTTTAGTTTGCGAAAACTTATCACCCATTTTCAATTTATAAAAATATATTCCAGACCTACATTTTCACCTAAATCATTCTTTCCATTCCAGGTAATATAGTTAATTATTTGTCTTTCATTCATTATAGCATTATAACTTTTCTCTGTAATCAAACTAAAAATACTGAACCTCTGTTAAAATAAAATCCAGAGGATTTTTTGTTTCTTTCCCTTTCCATACTTCGTAATGAAGCTTTGGTCCAGTGGTCTTTCCTGTTGTTCCAACAAACCCAATTATCTTTCCTCTCTTCACAATTTGCCCTTTGTACACCTTTACAACGGAAAGATGAGAATATTTGGTGAGAAATCCATATCCGTGGTCAATCTTAACTATCAATCCTGCATGTCTCCTAAATCCCGCAAATTTAACTCTTCCGTCAGCTGTTGCATAAACCTCACTACCTTCTGGAGCAGAGAAATCAATCCCTTGACAAAATCTCTGCTCTCCTGTAAATATACAGTTAGTCTTACCATAAGTTTGGATTATATAACCTTCACAAGGAGAGATAGAAGGTGTATTGCAGGAAAGCATAGGAACTTCTTTTAATTTGAGAGAAATTTCCTTTAAAACTCCGGATGATTTGTCCAATTCTACAAGTAGCTCTTCTATACTAACCGGACTTTTATCATTTGAGGTCGCAGGAGCTATTTGGACTATACTTTGATAATTTTTTGCATAAGATAAAAGATTGTCGCATTTCGTTGATAGGTTCCTATATTTCTGCTGATAATCACTCAACTTTTTTCTCAAATACTCATTATTTTCACTCAATTTAGCAGGAGACAAGAACTCCTTTCCACGCCGATACCTGTCTATAAAGGGAACAACAAGAAACAATATAAATAAAATAAGCAAAAAGTTGTTAATCCTTATTTCTCTTACTTCTCCAATATTATGAGGAACTATTGTTATTTTCACTTCAATCTTCTTCTGATTTTTGCTAAAGCTTTTTCTTCTATTTGTCTTACCCTTTCGCGAGAAAGTCCAAGTATTTCTCCTATTTCTCTCAATTTATGACAGGGTTCTCCTTCTAATCCCAGCCGCAATGTAATAACAAGTTTCTCCTTGTCAGTAAGTTCTTTTATACATTCCTTGAGTTCTCCTACAAGAAGTTTCTTAACAACTACATTCTCCAGAATTTCTGGAGATGCTCTCAAAAAGTCAAGCAAGGAAGCTTCTGCTTTTCCCAGTCTAACATCAAGTGAAAAATCACTTTGTGCCAATTCCATTGCTTTGTTTACCTCATGAGGAGTAATGCCAAGAGCTTTTGCAATCTCTTCTGTACTTGGTATTCTTCCAAACTCCTGAGATAAAATACTCTCCATTTTTCTTATTGCCTTTTTGCCAGCCATTTTCTGAATAGGCACTCTAACAATCTTGCCCTGCTCGTAAATTACCTTATGTATATGATGCTTTATCCACCAACTACCATAAGATATAAATCTCACTCCTTTTGACAAATCATAAGCCTTGAGTGCCCTCAAAAGCCCAAAATTACCTTCATCTATAAGGTCGCTTAACATAACTCTCCTGCCTTGATATAGCTTGGCAATTTTTACAACTGAGTGTAAATGCCTCAAAATCAACTGGTCTCTTGAAGTAGAAGAACCTCGTTTCATACCAAGTACAAGTTTCTTCTCTTCCTCTGCAGAGAGAGGTTTAAATTTTGCTATTTCTCTTAGATATATATTAAGCGTTTTCTTACTCATTTTATTCCTTTAATGCTACAAACATTGTTGCATCTCCATGCTTAAGTTTAAATACAATGGGCTTTTTCTTCTTGCTATATTTCTTTTTCGCATCCTCATAGTCTTTTAAATCATTAATTTCCTTATTCCCTACTCTTTTTATAATATCTCCTATACGAATACCGGCTCTTTCGGCTATTGAGCCATTTTCTACTTCTATAATTAAAACTCCTTCTTGCTCCTTTATACCAAATCTTTTTACTTCTTCACTTTTCAAAGAGCTAACCCGAATACCAAACCATTCTCCAATTTCCTCTTCGGAAACCTCTGTAGGCTTTTTCCCTACTTTCACCCAGACAAATTTAATGCTGTTTCCCCTCCAGAGCTTTACCTGCACCTTTTCCCCAATAGATGATTGTTGAACAAGAATAGGAAAATTATCAGAATTTACCTTTTTCCCATCCCATTCTAATATTATATCTTCTGCTCTTATCCCTGCTTTCTCTGCTGGTGAATCCTCCATTATTTTTTGTACAAGAATTCCATTTGCTTTCTTTAGTCCATACGCTTCAGCGAGGTCAGATGTCAATTTCTGGTAATAAACTCCAAGCCATCCACGTTTTACCTCTTTATACTGTATTAAATCCTCCATTACCTTCTTAGCCATATTAGAGGGAATTGCAAATCCTATCCCTATATTTCCACGAGAGAAAGATTCGGTCTTTATCGCTGTATTTATACCGATTACTTCTCCTTTTAAGTTTACAAGTGGACCTCCTGAATTCCCTGGATTTATTGCCGCATCTGTTTGTATGAAGTTCTGAAGCTGGGGTCCCCCTCCTGCTATTGCTATATGAGCTCTACCTTTTGCTGAAACTACTCCAACTGTCACTGTTCCCATTAACTGAAATGGATTACCTATTGCCATTACCCAATCTCCTATCTCAAGCTCATCCGAATTTCCAAGTTTTGCATAGGGTAAATTACTTGCATCAATCTTCACAATCGCTATATCAGTCACAGGGTCTGCTCCCACTATTTGGGCAGTATATTCTTTTTCATCCATAGTCTTCACAATTATTTTTTCTGCCTTTTCTACCATATGATTGTTTGTCAAAACATAACCATCCCCTGAAACTATCACCCCTGAGCCAAGTACCGGTCTCTTAAACTCTCGTTCACGATATTTGAACTCAGGAAATCCCTTCTTGAACATATCAAATGGGTCCTCAAAAAAATCAAAATGCGGAGACCTTACTTTAGTAACTCGTTCAGCATCAATACTCACCACTGTGGGCATCAACCGTTTTGCAATCTTTACAAACGGACTCCTGCCTCCTGATGTTATTGGTAATGGCTCAACTTGAACGACCATTGAAGATTTTTTCTCTCTTTCTTTCTGTTCTTTAGAATATCCTCCCGGCGGCTCACCCCATGCCAAAAATGGTCCCCTAATACATAAAACAGAAACAACTGATGCAGTTACTAAAAGTAACTTAATAGCTATATACTTTTTCATCTTACCTCCTTCTTTCTTGAACTGTTTAAACGGTTTAAACTGTTAGATAGTCTTGAAGTTTGACCCTGAAGTTGGGATTTTATCATACTTGTCTGAACAAATGAAAATATGTTATACACAAACCAGTAAAGGACAAGCCCACTTGGAAACTTTAAAAATATAAAAGTGAACATAATAGGCATAAAATACATCATCATCTTTTGTTGCTGCTGTGCTGGACCTTTTGTTCCCTTAGATTGTATCCTTTGCTGTAAAAACATCATACCACCCATTAATATAGGCAATAATGGGATAGGCAAAAATGGAGGCGTGTCAGGTTGTGATAAATCTGCTATCCAGCCGGGAATAAATACTGCTCCCCTTAATGCTATTGTTGTATCAAGGATAGCATATAATGCAAAAAACACAGGCATCTGTATAAAAATCGGCAAGCATCCAGAAACCGGATTTACCCCTTGCTTCCTATAAAGTTCCATAGTAGCTTTATTTAACCCATTCTTGTCATTTTTATATTTCTTTTTCAACTCCTCCATTTTGGGTTGCAGATGCTGCATAGAAAGTGCACTTTTCTGACTCTTCTTCGTTAATGGGAAAAATATAAGTCCAAGCACAAGGGAAAAAATTATTATCACTACACCATAATTTGGAATAAACTTATACAATCCAAGTATTACTTTCAAAAAGAACCTTGATATTGGTCTTATCCACTTAAACCCAAAATAACAGGCGTCCTCAAGTCCATATCCCGTTTTCTTCAATATATCATAATCCAGAGGTCCTATATAGACTTTAAACTTATGTGCCTCTCCTGACGGCTCGGATGAGCTCGCCGAAGCCCAGGTGCTAAGTGATATTCTAACTTTCGTTGCTTCCGGATTCACTTTCCCTGCAGGCATACAACCACGCATACATCCTCCACCACCTACATTTCCAAGCGCAGCTCTTCTCACTGTATAACTCTCAGTTTCAACCAATGGAATAATTGCCGCAAGAAAGTACTTATTCTTTACTCCTACCCACTCTATACTTCCTGGCTCACCTTTTGGAATCGTATCAAGACTCCCCAGATTCTTAAATATCGTAGTTCCTCCTAACCTCGCAACACCTCCAAAATACCTAAACTCCATCTGCTGATTCTTTTCTGTAGTCCTTAACCCAGAATTCCATAAAATGTTGTGTTTCTCCCCTACACCATCTAATTCAAGTTCAAAAACATAACTTGAATCACTAAATTCATATATTTTCCTTATCTTTTGCTCTCCGGAATTGTCAGAACTTAACAGTTCATATACTAACTTTATCTCATTTCGCTCAACCAACTCAAAAATTCCATCTCCTAAATCAACTTCTCCCACAACACTACTAAGTGACCTCTCTCCTTCTGGTATTAACTCTACAAAATCTTCTTCTACTCCCCTATATTCTCTTAGTTTTATCGACTTTATACTTGCTCCTATTCTACTAAAAACAACACGAAATAATCTCGTATCTACAGTATCCAAAATTTCAGGAAGCTCGGTTGTCTTGTAATCCATTTGCTTGATAGTTTGGGACTCAACGGCTTTCTTCTTCTCTTTTCCACTAACTGCTATCTCCTCACTCCTAACCCTTAATTTTTCACTCTCTACTCCTTTTTGAGTTTTCTTGCTCATCATTAAAGACCATCCTATCAGCACCAAGAAAATCAAAAATATGCCAAGGTATGTACGTTTATCCATTATCTCTCCTTTATATCATTTCTTGAAAATTTGTCAACTATTTTAAAAAAGTGAGTTTCCTCGTTATTGTGTAATCACCTGCTTTCAAACGATAAAAATAGATTCCTGTACCTACTTTCTTACCACTCTCATCTTTTCCATCCCAAGTTATTTCGTGATTCGTGATTCGTGATTCGTGAATCGTCTCAAGATCCGTATGGAGAAAAGTGCGAATGAGTCTACCAGCAATATCGTGAATCGTTAATGAGATATTAGATGTTAGATGTCGGTCGCAGACTCGTATTGAGATGTCGGAGTCCTGGTATCTGGCATCTGGTATCTGAAATCTAATTTCTGTCTTTTGAGTAAATGGATTTGGAGTATTCTGATAGAGGATTGGGATACCCAGATTACTTACAACTTTTTCCTCACATCCAAAAACAGAAAATGCTTCAATTCCATCTAAATCAAATCCAGCATAAGGAGCATCTGGATTGCCATTACCATCATCTACAATCCTCATATATCTTGCTTTCTCTAATAATATAAAACTTTCTGTCCCATAATAAATCCCTAAATTCGTAAATGGTCCATTCCAATTATTCGCTACTAAAACTTCATATCCTTCATTACCTACTCCGTCATCTCCTTCATAAACTGCAAAACTATCAGTCAGGGAACCCATATCAATTACCACATCTCCACTTACTCCTATACTAAGGAAAATACTATCCTGCGCTCCAAGTGCATCGCAAGTTAAAGTATGATTAGCACAAGCATTATTTGGGTCAGCCACATTTGCCCATACAATACGGTATCCATAATATTTATCATTAGATACAAGTCCAACATCTAATCTTGTAATTGAATCATTTACTACTACCCCAGGGATTACTTTTGTTTTATAGCCATTAGCCTCTATTTTAATCGTATATATTCCGGGCAATAAAATCCGATGATAGTCTCCAAGTCTTGGGTCCGTGTAAATTGGCCAATGAATCTCTTTTATATCTACTCTTGCATCTAATGGCTTGCCAGTAACTGAATCTGTTACAATTCCTGCAACTCCAACATACCCGGCTCTTTGTATCATACGGAGCATCGCTCCAAGATTGTTCTCACAAACTGGCGTAGGATCAAGTGGCTCAGGAGTCTCTATCGTATAATCAATAATACCCTCGCAGCCATACATAGCATCTTGACAGCTTCCGTGAATAGAATACCAATACCAACCACGAATTAAGGTATATCCAGTAGAATCTGCATATTCACCACCAATATTCATCATTATTGTATCATCCTGTGAGAAAATCGGCGAATAATCCCATAAAGCGTTAACATAGGTAGCTACCGAATGATAATCAAATCCAAGCACAAACTTGTTATCCAAAGCATTTCTTCTCATCGCTTGTGTCTCTGGTTGCGAGAACGGAGATGGGCTATTGCCCGATCCTTCCCACATATAACCATAATCACGATTCGGGTCAACATTATTTGCATTATGTCTTGTGCTGTGATAAACGCCATCCGGACTTACCATCGGAATAAGCCATATCTCACGAGTGTCAACAAGTTCCTTTACCAATGGCACAGAATAATTGTCAGTAAGCCAATGAATTAGGTATAAGACAACTTCTGTTGCAATATGCTCATTTCCATGATGGCATCCCGTAAATCTAATTCCCGGCTCAAACTCATGAATATTTGCATTGTCCGAAACCTTTAATCCAAGAATGAGTCTTCCTTCAACTGAATAACCTATTGTATCAAGCAAAGTTATATCAGGATAACTTTCTGCTATATTTGTCATTTCAGTAATAACCTCAGCATAAGAGTGATAACCGGCTTTCTCAAGCTGGTCTTTCGCTTTTTGTGTATAATCCTCATAAATAATTTTCACACTATACCCTAACCCCTCAACCCTTACTATCTCCTCATCAGAAAGAATCGCTCTTACATATTTGCTACCTGCATCAACAATTGTTATCTTCAATTTGCTGAGTTCATAAACTTCATTATGATGCACAATTGGAATCTCGACTAATTTCTGTGGCTTATTCCCGGCAAAAAGAACTAAAAAAACATAAATAATTCCCATTTTTTAACACGAATTACATGAAAAAAGCGAACTGCACGAATAAATTTTATTCGTGATAATTCGTCTAATTTGTGGTATTCGTGTTCTTATAATTTTGGTTCTTAATTTTTAATTTCTCTAATGCTTCATACTCCACCCAGAACTCTCCTATTTTAGGGTGTCTTCCTCTATCACCATGACAATCAGACCCTCCTGTCGGCATAAGATTATACTTATCTACTAAGTTCAGATATTTCTTAATATCATTCTCAGAATGCGATGGATACCACGTCTCTATACCATCAATGCCTTCACTCACAAGCTCTGGTATAAATTTATCAGCTCCGGAAGATGATGGATGAGCAAGAACAGCAATCCCACCGGCATTATCAATAAGTTCTATCACTGATTTAGTTGATATATTTGCCTTTGAAACATAGCACGATTTTCCATCCCCCAGATACTTATAAAATGCCTCTTGAAAGTTATTTGCTACCCCTTTTTCTATAAGCACCTCCGCTATATGAGGACGACCAATACCAGTATGTCCGGAATACTTCAAAACATCCTTCATTTCTATATCTATCCCCTGCTCATTTAACTTGAGGATAATTTTTTTAGCTCTTCTCAGTCTCGCTCCTTGCATATATTGAAGAAAATCAATCAGTTCCTGATTATGCAAGTCTATAAAATAACCAAGTATATGGATACTTTTATCTTCTCTCTTTGCGGATAATTCAACACCCGGAATCACTTCAATTCCATACTTCTCACCAGATTTCATTGCGAACTCAATTCCTCCAATTTCATCATGGTCAGTTATTGAAATAGCAGAAAGTCCTTTCTCTTTTGCGAGTCTCACTACCTCCTCAGGAGATAAAGTACCATCAGAAAAAGTAGTATGAATATGCAGGTCAATCTTCTTGCATTCCATTTTCACCTCCATAACTAAAGATTCATCACGAAAACACGAAATTTTCTAACTTAAATTATAAAGTTTTTCGTGGTTTCGTTCTTTTCCGCAGGATTCTGTGAACGTGTCTTCGTGATTGTTTTTTCATCAAATAGCTTTACAGCAGGGGCGTTCAATTGAACGCCCCTGCAAAACACTCATTTTGAACAAAATCTCTCTTTCAGTGCCTCGCTTACAATTTTCGGAACAAATAAGGAAACATCTCCTCTATATGAGGCAATTTCCTTTAGCATAGAACTTGACAAAAAGAAATGTTCTTCGCTTGGCATAACAAAAACTGTCTCTACCTCTGAATAAAGCTTGCGGTTTAATTGAGCCAGCTGAAATTCATAGTCAAAATCCGATACCGCACGAAGTCCCCTTATCACTATATTTGCCCCTTTTTTCTTCATATAATCCATCAACAAACCATCAAATGAATCAATTTCTATTCCTTTACATTCTTTGGTTGCCTCTTGAATAAATTTCATACGCTCCTCCAGAGAAAATAGAGGCGATTTCTCAGTATGAGCTACAACAAGGATAACGAGTTTCTTAAACAACTTAACGGCTCGCTTCATTATATCAAGATGTCCATTTGTAATTGGGTCAAATGTCCCCGCATACACTACAATCTTATCCATTTTTTATACCCTCCAGATTGTGTTTAAGTAAACGGATTCAGCGGATAAATCTGCTTAATTCGCTCAACTAATATTTTCATTTTATTCCTCCATAAATTTCACTGCTTCCCGAAGAGTGCGATTAAATTCTTCAATGTTTTCTTTGAAAATCATAATTCTGAAATGCTCGTACTCTCCTTTAAATTCCTTGCTTTCCGAAATAACAAGATATTTCTTGCCCCATTTATCTTCCTTTACATCAAAAAAATAAATTCGTCTTTCGGCATTCATTCGCACGCTAAACAACTCTTTCTTTCTCTTCATGACTATTCCTTAAAATCAATCTGTAAAATCTGTGGTTTTCATTTTATTCCAAATTTCTCGCGAGCCGCCTTATTAATATACGCTGTATCTGACTTAAGCAATCGGACCTCTCGCTTGAGGACCACTTTCTTCGCTTCTAAAATTCTTATCTCATTTTGAGTTTTCCGAATTTGCCACTCAAGATGAATTATCTTTATAAGTCCGTATTTGGAAAAAACAAGAAAATAAATAACCCCCAGCCAGAATAAAATCGTTACTATTTTCTTTAGAGTTACACTTTTTTGCATTCACATTATTATCAAATTCTGCATTCTCACAAATTGAAAGCTTTTACTCCAAGATACCGAGCTCCTTCTCCAAGGTCCTCTTCTATCCGAATTAGCTCATTATATTTTGCTATCCGCTCACCTCTTGATGGTGCTCCTGATTTCATAAGTCCTACTCCAGTTCCTACAGCAAGATGCGATATAAATGTAGATTCAGTCTCTCCACTCCGATGTGAAATTATACACTTAAATCCAGCTCGCTTCGCACATTCTATACATTCAAGCGTCTCTGTTAAAGTGCCTATCTGATTCGGCTTAATCAATATTGCATTTGATGCTCTAAACTCAATTCCTTTTTTAAGCCGCTCTATATTAGTTACATAGAGGTCGTCTCCAACCAAAAGAATCCTTTTGCCAAGTCTCTCGGTCAGCTCTTTCCATCCATCCCAGTCATCTTCTGCAAGTCCATCCTCAATTGAGAGAATCGGAAAATCAGATACCCAATTCTCATAAAAATCTATAAGCTCCCGACTTGATAAACTCTTATTCTCTATCACATATTTTCCATCTTGATAAAAGCTTGAAGCCGCACAATCAAGTGCAATAAATGCATCTTTGCCGGGCTTATAGCCAGCAGACTCTATTGCACGGATAATAAACTCACAGGCATTTCTATTTGTCTGAAGATTTGGAGCAAATCCTCCCTCATCCCCAACCCCAGTGGAAAGCCCTTCGGCTTTAAGAATCTTTTTTAATTTATGGAAAATCTCTGCCCCCATTCTCATAGATTCTTTAAAGTTCTTACCTCTTGCCGGAACTAACATAAATTCCTGAATATCAAGATTGTTATCAGCATGCATTCCTCCATTCACAATATTTAGCATAGGAACAGGCAAAATGCAAGCATCAACACCCCCAAGCCACTTGTAAAGTGGAATCCCAAGCTCCATTGCCTGAGCATCTGCACAAGCAAGAGATACTCCTACACACGCATTTGCCCCAAGCTTTGATTTGTCTGGAGTCCCATCAAGCTCAATTAAAGTTCTATCAAGTTCAGTTTGGTTCACAGCATTTATACCAATAACTCTTTTTGCTATTTGTTCAACTACATTCTGGATTGCCTTATTTACTCCTTTGCCATCATATCTTTCATCACCATCTCTAAGTTCAATTGCCTCATACGCTCCTTTTGACGCTCCACTTGGAACAGCCATAATACCCATAGCTCCAGACTCAAGCTCGCACCCTACTTCAATTGTTGGATTGCCCCTTGAATCCAAAATCTCCCTTGCCCTTAATGCTATAATCTCACTCATCACTCACCTCCATAATTTTGCATTTTTATATTTGATTTTCGAATTTCTATATCCTCCATCCTCCCCATTTTCGTATTTTTAGCCATCTGACTCCAAAAAATCCTATAAAAAAGCCACCAATATGAGCTAAAAATGCAATATTTGACACCGCTCCTACAGTCAATTGCGAAAACACTTGCCACACTATCCAGAACCCAAGAAACAAGAAAGCTGGTAATCTTGCAATTCTTATAAAAAAGAAAAACGGAATCAGGCAAAGAATCTTTGACCCCGGATAAAGAACAAGATATGCTCCTAAAACTCCAGCAATTGCTCCTGAGGCACCTACTGTGGGAATCTTTGACATAGGATTAAATAATACCTGTATAAGTGAAGCGACTACTCCACACCCCAAGTAAAAGAATAAAAACCTGAAACTTCCAAGCCAGTCCTCAACATTTCTTCCGAAAATATACAAGAACCACATATTCCCAAGAAGGTGAAGCCAGGACCCGTGCAAAAATATTGAGGTAATTAAAGTTAAGTGGACAGGGAAATTGATATAAGGATATAAATCAACAAAATGTGTAATTTCATAAGATGTGCATCCGAATCTTTTTACAAAGATTGCAAATCCGCTTCCAAGAAATACCTCGTGAAGGAACAAAAAGAAGTTTAAAGCTATAAGCAGACTTGTAAAAATTGGAAACCTACGTGTCGGATTATCAGTCTTTAATGGAAGCATAAAATAAATATATTATAAATCATCTAAGATTGCAAGAAAAAAATAGGTAAGTTCCAATTTACTTCGTGAATTCCATAGTTTTTTAAAGACTTTGCATTGTTTTTTTGTTTTTGACTTGACAAATTAGAAATTTGGAGGTATATTGTTAAAAAAGGATGGAAAGAGAGGAAGTTCTGATTCGCAGAATCTCAACACGAGTCTGCGACCTATGGATATGTCAAATTGTAACCACATCTTAAGGTCGGGACAGATAATCATTTGAAAAAGAGATTTTTTCATAAAGTGTTTTTTTAGAAAAGGGGAACGAGTATGTTAAAATATTTTAATTTGACAGGAGTTATGGGACTCTTATGTGCTGGAATTTGTGTGGCTGACGAAATTAGTTATGACGATGGGACTCCTTCCCGCGGTTACTATTATTCTCATAGTTGACATTGAACTTGCGGATACGCAAATTATGGAGTAAGGTTTACTCCGACGGAAAATTGTTGGCTTGTAAAAGCAAAAGTATATTCTTATATTAAGACAGGGTCTCCTGAAGCTTGTGGGCTTTATGTATGCGATAATAATGATGGAAAGCCAGGAACAAAAAGATTTGAGACAACCTATATGCCTACCCACAAAACATGGGATGAAATTACTATCACTCCACCATTAACTTGTGATACTGACTTTTGGATAGTAATCAAGCTGCTCTCCGAAGGTGGGCCATATGAAGGTATATGGACAACTTCAGACGATGGACTTGACCATCCAGATAGATCAATAAAGTGGGGTCCCAGTCAGTATACTTCAGGATTGAACGGAGACCTATGTATACGAGCTGTGATTTCATACACGGGAATAGAAGAAGAGCTATCCATTCCTAATAGAGTAGATCTTTATCAAAATTCTCCAAATCCTGTTCTCAATGAGAGTACAATCTCTTATACGATTCCTGAGGAAATGAACATAGAGCTGAAGGTATATGATATTACAGGCAAACTTGTGAAAACTCTTGTACACGCAGAACAAGAGCCAGGATATTATTCCGTAGTATGGAATATGAGGGATAATACAGGCAAGCAACTATCCGGTGGAATTTACTTCTATAAACTGGAGACACCTGATTTTAGAGCAATCAGAAAGCTTATAATTATGCAATAGCTTACAGAGAGTGGAACAAAAAGGATGGTAATCATTTGAAAAAGAGATTTCTTTATAAAGTGTTTTTTTAGAAAAGGGAGGTGGATATGTTAAAGTATTTTAAATTGATAGGAGTTATGGGGCTCCTATATGTTGGATATGTTGGGATTTGTGCGGCTGAGGAGATTAGCTATGACGAGGGTGGTGCATCAGGGTATGCGTACTATTGTCCACTCTGAGTACACAATAATTATCAGTATTTTGGAGTAAGGTTTACTCCAACGGCAAGTTGTAAAGTTACAGCAGGAAAGGTACGTATGGGCGGCTCGGGGCAGTGTAGTCTGTTTGTTTATAATATGGGTGGCTTTGGTGAACCTGGCACTCGTGTTGCAACTATGGCTTTTACCTCTTCATCCGGATGGCAAACAGTAAATTTCCCTACTCAACCATCTTATAGTAGTGATTTCTTTATCGTTATAGCGTTGCCCCCGGACGTAGCCAACATGTTGGGGCTTGATCAGGCTCTTGATTGGGACAATAGAATGGTAGTCGCACGGGAAGCGGGGATGTGGAGCAAGGGTGTTCCGGGATGGGGAGTAGATACCGATTTCATGATAAGAGCAATAGTTTCTGAACCAACTATCACAGTCACCAAACCCAATGGCACAGAGTCCTGGACAGCAGGAACTTCTCATGATATTACCTGGACAAGTGATGGTGTGAGTGGTAATGTAGATATAGAACTGTGGAAAGGTGGTAGTTTCAATAGCACCATAGCAGGCGGTACTACCAATAATGATTTACATAGTTGGGCTATACCCGCAAGTCAAGCTCCGGGAATAGATTATAAGGTGAGAATAATAAGTGTAAGTAATCCTTCTTTGTGGGATGAAAGTAATGGCAACTTTAGTATCATAGCACCGAGTATCACGGTCACCGAACCTGATGGTTTTGAGTCCTGGGCTACAAGCAGTTCTCATGACATTACCTGGACAAGTGACGGTGTGAGCGGTAATGTAAATATAAAGCTGTGGAAAGGTGGTAGTGAGGATAGCGATATAGCAACTGGTATTGCTAATAATGGTTTATATAGTTGGGCTATACCTGCAAGTCAAACTCCGGGAACAGATTATAGTGTGAGAATAATAAGTGTGGGTAATCCCTCTGTTTTGGATGAGAGTAATGACAACTTTAGTATCACAGAACCAACTACCATAGTCATCAGACCCAATGCAGTAGGAGATGAAACTAATCTTAGCAAGAGTGGATTTGGGGGCTCTAACTTTGATAGAGTAGATGATGTAATTCCTGATGATGAGGCCACTTGGGTATCTAAGAGTTGGGGTACTGCGCGAGATTTGTATAATCTAACCGACCCTACTGGTTCAGAAGCGATTGATAATGTAAAAGTATTTGTTAGAGTAAACACCGTTAACCCGCCGGAGAGTGGTTTAAAGATTTGCGTTAAGACTGGAGGCACTGTTTATGAGAGTGCGGAAATATCTATTACTACAGATTATGCTAATTACTCTAACGGATGGGCAACGAATCCAAACACTGGTAATGCCTGGACATGGGCAGAAATAGATGCTCTACAGGCAGGTATTTCTCTCAAGGGGATAGGGATGACGAACTTTACAAAATGCACCCAGGTCTATGTAGAGATTAGCTTCACATCTCCTACTATAACAGTTACAATCCCTAATGGTGGACAGACCTGGTATAGAGGGTCAGCTTATGATATAGAATGGGCAAGTAGTGGCATAACTGGCAATGTAGATATAGAATTGTGGAAAGGTGAAGTCAAAGATAGCGATATAGCAACTAATACTGCTAATAATGGTTTGTATAGCTGGGCTATACCTGCGAGTCAAACTCCGGGAATAGATTACAAGGTAAGGATAATAAGTGTAAGTACTCCATCTATTTTGGATGAGAGTGATGGCAACTTTAGTATTACAGAGCCAACTATCACGGTCACCGAACCTGATGGTTTTGAGTCTTGGGCTACAGGGAGTTCTCATGACATCACCTGGACAAGTGATGGTGTAAGCGGTAATGTAGATATAGAACTGTGGAAAGGTGGCACCAAGAATAGTGATATAGCAACTAATACTGCTAATAATGGTTTGTATAGCTGGGCTATACCTGCGAGTCAAACTCCGGGAATAGATTACAAGGTAAGGATAATAAGTGTAAGTACTCCATCTATTTTGGATGAGAGTAATGACAACTTCAGTATTACAGCACCGAGCATCACGGTCACCAAACCTGATGGCGGAGAATCCTGGCTTAGAGGGAGTTCTCATGACATTACCTGGACAAGTGATGGTATGAGTGGCAATGTGAAGATAGAGCTATACAAAGATGGTAGTCTC
>JAUWHX010000050.1 GCA_030605695.1 bacterium
GTTGTTCGCAAAATCACCGATTTTGTCCGTCGGATCCCGTGGACACTCTAAAGTAAAGAGTGTAGATATGAAGCAATCCAAAGGAATCCCACACGAGATTAACTATCAGGGCTGGCTTGGTGATACGACTGATACTACCGGAATTACTGATGTACCGGGTATGATTTTTAGACTATATACCGCATCTACTGGAGGAACTCCTGTATGGAGTGAAACACATGTGGCTGTTTCTGTGGATAAGGGGATATTTAATGTGTTGCTTGGAAGCGTTAATCCTCTCCCGACTGATAAATTTACAGGAGACCCCTTATGGCTTGAGACCCAGGTAGGAAATGATACCCTGTCTCCGAGAAAGAAGTTAGTTTCAGTGGGTTATGCAATAAAGTCAGGAGAAGCAGACCACGCTATCTACTCTGACACTGCAGATTATGCTCTTGCGGCTAATGTTCTTATTGACTCGGTTGCTTATGCAGACACTGCGGGTTATGCACATTCCAGTGCTCCTGACAGTGATTGGACTCTATCTGGTTCAAAGCTCTATGCACAGGACGCTTCCTGGACTGTTGGTATTGGGACGACGACTCCATCCACAGATGCCAGATTATATGTAGATGCTAATAATGCACTTTATGGCGTTTATGGTCAGGGCTCTACCGATAAAACAGCAGGTGTGTGTGGCTATGCTAATGGTGCAACTTATGGCGTTATTGGTCAGGGCTCTACCGGCAAACAAGCAGGTGTGTATGGCGTGGCTAATAGTGCAGAGTATGGCGTTTATGGTAAGGGTTCTACCGGCAAACAGGCAAGTATAAAGGGGCTGGCTAATGGTGCACAATTTGGCGTTTTGGGTACAGGCTCTGCCGGCGGAGATGCAGGCGTGCATGGCGATGCTCATGGTGCAGATTATGGCGTTTATGGCAGGGGCTCTGCCGGCAAAACAGCAGGTGTGCGTGGCGAGGCTAATGGTGCAAATTATGGCGTTCATGGTCTGGGCTTTACCGGCGGAATGGCAGCTGTGTATGGCTTTGCTAATGGTGCAAATTATGCCGGATATTTTCATGGCGATATTGCCACCACAGGAAATGCTGACATTCAGGGAAATATTAGTAACTCTACTGGCGATGTGCATATCAAAGGAAAAGTAATTATAGATACGGTAGTGCGGTATTACTCTATTCCTCCCTGTGAGTTTGGCGCCGTTATTTACGGTACTTCTTATTGGCACCGTAGAAGTTATCTCTTTACCACTGAACCCGGTTCCTCAGACTGGTCTGCAGGTGTGAACTTACCTGATGGTGCTATAGTAACTTTTATAGATGGCTATGTTCATGATACGGATGCAACTAAAGATATGACTATTAGTCTGTTTAGAAGGGCTCATTTTGTTGGTGCTACCATAATGGCAGAAGTTTCTTCTTCTGGAAGCAGTGGCAATCAAACGATTACAGATAATTCAATTGAGGATGCTACAATTAATAATGGAAGTTACGCATATTATGTTGAGGCGAGATTGACAGCGGGAAGTGATGCTCACAGAGTTTATGAAGTGAGGATTACATACGAGATAACTCAGCCGTTACCATAATAGAGTTAGAGAGTTGTGGAGTTGGGGAGTTCCCTGTGAAAGTTAGGGGACTCCCCATGTGAGGTAGGGACATCCCTGAACAAATAGATAAGTAGCTCAAGGAATTGAGTATGAGAGTTAGTTTCAAGACTTTTGGGTGTAGGTTAAATCAATACGATACTGAATGGCTACGCGAGGAATTTGAACTTGCTGGATTTGAGATTGTTAAGGATAATGCTGATGTTTGTGTGGTTAATACCTGCACTGTTACTGCCAGGCCCTGCAAAGAAGCAAGAAAGCTTATAAGAGCATGGGCAAGAAAATCCCCTAAACCCTTTATTATTGCAACAGGATGTTATGCTAAAATAAATCCTGATGAGATTTTACAAGTTAATGGAATAGACCTTGTTGAATCAGATCTTAAAAAGATAGCCCGTGACTTTCTCAAAGTCCCTTTGCTATCTGGAATTAAGAGTTTCAGTGGACGCGATAAAGCATTTGTGAAAGTTCAGGAAGGATGCGACCAGTTTTGCTCATATTGTATAGTTCCTTATGCAAGAGGCAAACCACGAGAAAGACCATTGAAAGAGATACTTCAGGAAGTCAGAGATTTAGCTCAAAATGGGTATCAGGAGTTTGTGCTTACTGGCACGAATCTTGGCAAATGCGAGAATTTATTAAATGTAATCCGAGCTATTGAGAAGATTCCAGAGGTTCGGCGTCTCGGGCTTGGCTCAATTGAGCCATTGGGCATTCCTGATGAGCTTCTGGAATTTATTGGCAGTTCCCCAAAATGTAGTAAATACTTCCACATACCCCTTCAAAGCGGAGATAACAAGATTCTTAAATCAATGAGACGCTGGTACACGAGAGAAGAATATGAAGCACTACTTCACAGGATTAAAGAGAAGGTTCCAGACTCAGCAATAGGAGCAGATGTAATAGTTGGATTTCCCGGAGAAGGAGAGTCTGAGTTCCTAAATACATATAATTTAATAGCAGACTCTCCAATTTCTCGTCTCCATATATTCAGATATTCAAGAAGACCAATGACTCAGGCACTTAATCTTGAAAATGAGCCACAAGATATAATTAAGAGGGAAAGAAGCAAAACTCTGATAGAACTCGGAGAAAAAAAGTGGATGGAGTTTAGAACTCAGTTTATAAATAGGACTCTGGAGGCACACATTGAGTCAAGTTCTCAAAATGGTTGGTTAGTTGGGGTAAGTTCAAATTATATAAAAATATTATTGCAAAAACAAAACTCTTGTGCTAAATATGAGAATATAGATTCTGGCTTTGTCAATCTCCGTATCAAAAAGATTGACGGGGCTTACACCTATGGAGAGTTAGCAAAATAATGATAAAGCGATTTTTCACAAGAAATTGGAGACTCCTTCTTATATGGGGGATTATTATCATCGCCATCTTCGTCGGACTACATTTTGGGCTGGATAAAAAGATAATGGCACTCGGAGTCATCGTCTTTGGAATCTTTACACAGGCGTTTTCAGGACTCTTGGGCATTATTGGAATTATTCCTGTGATAGGACCTTTTATAGTAAAAATAGCCACTCTGCCGGCTATCTGGATTACAAACGCACTTGCTTATCTGGTTACTCTTCTGGCACTCCGAAAAGGAGCCAAGATGGATGTCCTAAAATCCAGAGTCCTTGTAGTAGCTTTTATCGCAGGAATCGTGATAGGATTCGTTTTAGGGAAACTATTATGATTGCTTTCTTTAAACTATTAAGACCCTTAAATGGTATAATCGGAGGAATCTCTGTTTTTGTTGGAGGGTTTCTTGCTTACAACTCACAACTCACAACTCACAACTCATTATTTGAACTCCCTTTGGCTTGCTTGGTTTGCTTTTTAATCATAAGTGCTGGCAATTCTATAAACGACTGGGCTGATGCTGAAATAGATAAGCTCAATAAGCCCGACAAACCCATTCCATCAGGGAGATTCACAAGACCGCAAGTTCTTGTAATTTCTATAATCCTTTTTGCTCTCGGACTCTTGATTACGCTCCTGCTGCCGATAGCCCTGTTTTTCATTGCTCTTTTGGCATCTTTACTCCTTTTGTTGTATAACTTTAATTTAAAAGCCAGAGGGCTTTCTGGAAATCTGGTTGTGGCGGTTCTTGGAGGACTTCCATTTATATACGGAGGAGTGGTTTTAGGAGACTGGCTCCCGACCCTCATACCGTTTGGGTTTGCTTTCTTGCTTCATTTCGCCCGTGAAATACTAAAGGACATAGAAGATATGCCCGGAGACAGCAATGCAAATAATGTCTCTTTCCCAATTAAATATGGAGTCAGGAAAGCCATCTTGCTCTCTAATCTGATATTAGGAGTTCTTATTGCATTCACCTTTCTGCCTTTTCTTGCTGGATGGTATGGAGTGCTTTATCTTATCGGAGTAATTCTCTGCATTGATTTATCTCTTGGTCTCACAATCTATAAGTTAAGCAAAGATGAGAGCTATGTCTCCAAAGCTTGCGATTCACTAAAATTCACTATGCTCATCGGTTTAGCCGTTTTAGCATTGGGTTATTATTAAAATGAACCTACAGGTTAAATGTTTGACAAGAAGAAAGCTTTTATTTATTATAATGACATTACTTATTATAGTTCTACTGATTGAAAAAATGAACGAACTTGCTCCTCATCTCGATTTTATCAAGGCCGTCACCCTGATAGCAACAGCTGGTATTCTTCTTTGGTACACTATAGAAACTTACAAACTGAGGAAACAATCTGTTTTACAAACAGAGATACAAATTCGTCCACTCCTCATAACTCATAGCTTTATAATTTTTGGTGAAGAACCCCGCGTTATAATTAAGAATATTGGTAATGGAGTTGCGTTGAATGTTGAGACAGAAGATATTGTAGTTCATGAGCCCAGTATTGCAGCTTTAATATGGAATGGGGATACAAATGAACCTATCAGAGTCTCTTTTGATAAAATAAATGTAATATCTCAAAGCGAAGAAAAGACATTACCAATGAAGGTCTTTATAGATGGCCCAGATGTAACTAATGGTCCTGATGCTGTGAAGCTTATCGTTGCAGAGCTTGGTTCTCGCCGTGCAAATCGTAATTATGAATTCAAATTGAAATATGAAAACATAAACGGTGATAAGTATCAATCTGTAGTAACTACCGGTAAAGATGGTGTTCATATTAAAGAGATAGGTAAAGTATAAAATGAATGATTTGGGGAGTTCCGTGAAAGAAATGCGGATGTCCGCCAAAGTTCCACGGATGTCCGCCAAAGAGTCACGGATGTCCCTCAAATGTTCACGGATGTCCGCCAAAAGTTCACGGATGTCCGCCAAAGTTTCACGGATGTCCGCCAAAGTTTCACGGATGTCCGCCAAAGAGTCACGGATGTCCGCCAAAGAGTCACGGATGTCCGCCAAAGAGTCACGGATGTCCGCCAAAGAGTCACGGATGTCCCTCAAATGTTCAGGGATTCGTGTAAATTCGTAGTTTAAAAAGAAATGGAGGGAATATGAGTAAATATAAAATATTTGTGCATCCGACTGCGATTATAGAAGATGGTGCTGAAATCGGAGAGGGAACAAAGATTTGGCACTTCTCGCATATAATGGGCGGTGCAAAGATTGGGAAGAATTGTGTGATTGGGCAGAACTGCTTTGTTGCAGACAATACGGTATTAGGAAATGGAGTAAAGCTTGGGAACAATGTTTCTGTCTATACATTTGTGGAGCTTGAGGATAATGTATTCGTGGGACCATCGGCAGTATTCACAAATGACTTAAATCCCAGAGCTCCTTATCCAAAGGGAGGCAAATGGATAGGCACTCGTGTGCGTGAGGGAGCATCAATTGGGGCAAATTCAACGATTGTTTGCAATAATACCATAGGCAGATGGGCATTTATAGGAGCAGGAGCTGTTGTAACACGAGATGTGCCAGATTATGCAATAGTTGCGGGTGTGCCTGCAAGAATTATAAACTGGATGTGTGAATGTGGCGAGAAGCTTGAGTTTATAGACGGAGAGGCAACTTGCAAGAAGTGCAGACGGAAGTATCATAAAGAAGGAACTAAGTGTAAAGAAGTTTAAATTGCAAAAAAACGTGAGTCGTGATTGTGACTCGTGGTCGTCCACCAACACGAACCACCAACACGAATCCCGAAATAGATGGCATTGCATTATTTACTTGACGGATATAATATTACTAACCAGATGGATTTATTTCAGGGTTCATCGCTTCAGAAAAGCAGAGAGAAGCTCATCAGGTATATCCAGATTAAAAAACCACAGGGCAGGAATCAGGTAACTATAGTTTTTGATGGGAAAAAAGATGTAATAGATTATCCAATGGACGCATCTCCTGTTCAGGTAGTTTTTACTCATAATATAAGTGCAGATGAACATATTATTCGGTTGATTGAAAAGTCGGATAACCCGAAGCTCGTAGTAGCAGTCAGTGATGACAGAGAAATTCAGGAAAGAGCACGCATGGCAGGTGCACAGGCAGTTTGGGTGAAGGATTTCTTTAAGCCGAAGAAAAGAGGCAAAATAGAAAAAGATAAAGAACTCTCTTTTGACGAGCTCCAAGAAATTGAAAAAGAACTTATAAAAAGAGGTATTGATAGATAAAATTATCATCCACTTTTATACTCTTGCCTTACACTCTGTGAATTTTTGTGGCTAATTCTTATGGGGAGGAGCGGTCAATTGTGCGGGGGAATGGAATCATTTCCCGAATATGATGGCTCTTGCATATCCAGGCAAGCAATCTCTCAAGTCCAAGTCCAAAGCCTGAATGTGGGACAGAGCCATATCTACGAAGGTCAAGATACCATTCGTGTGGCTCTTTTGGAAGGTTAAATTCTTGTAATCTTTGTTCTAAAGTAGCTAAATCATCCTCACGCTGTGAGCCACCTATAATTTCGCCATATCCCTCCGGGGCAAGCATATCCACACATAAGGAAAGATGAGAATCCTCAGGGTCTCGTTTCATATAAAATGCTTTGCACTCAGCAGGATAGCGATGAATAAGAACGGGCAACTTAAATTGCTGAGAAATATAAGCCTCTTGTGGAGCTCCAAAATCTTCTCCCCATTGAGTTTTGGAAGTTTCATTTTGCTTGTTGAGTAAATCAATTGCTTGCTGGTAAGTAATGCGAGGGAATGGGGTCTTTATAAGTTCTAATGGTTTAGTGTCTCGTTCCAGAATATTAAGTTCTTCTTTTCTTCGCTCAACTACTCTTTGTATTATATAAGTCACAAAATCTTCAGCAAGTTTCATTATGTCATCAAGATTTGCATAAGCGACTTCAGGCTCTATTTGCCAAAACTCTGTGAGATGGCGTCTTGTTTTGGACTTTTCTGCTCTGAAGGTTGGTCCAAATGTATAAACTTTGCCAAGAGCCATACATCCTGCTTCTGCATAAAGTTGTCCAGATTGAGAGAGATAAACCTTGCTATCAAAATATGGAACTTCAAAGAGAGTAGTTGTTCCCTCACAAGCAGACGGCGTGAGAATAGGAGCATCAAATCTTGTAAAACCTCTTGAATCAAAGAACTCATGAATAGCGAGTATGACTTCTCCTCTTACTTTTAAAATTGCGTATTGCCGTCTTGAACGTAGCCACAGGTGACGATGTGAAAGCAGGAAATCTATCCCATGTGATTTCTTGGAGATAGGATAAGGTTCTGCAGAGTGTACTAATAGTATTCCATTTATTTCAAGTTCGTAGCCTCCGGGAGCCCTCTTATCTTCTCTAACTTTGCCACGAACTATTATTGATGACTCTTGAGAAATGCGGTCAGCAAGCTTAAATGTATCAGAGGATACATTATCTCGTAATATTACTCCTTGTATAATACCTGTACCATCTCTTATAGTGAGAAAGTGTATCTTGCCACTTGACCTACGGTTATGAAGCCAGCCGTGGATTTCTACTTCTTTTCCTTCGTATGAGGAAACTTCTTCAATCCAAATCATTTTTAAAATAAATACCTAAATTCCTAAACACCTAAAATCCTAAATTCTCTTTTAGGTATTTAGGTATTTTGGACTTTTAGGCATTTGATATTTAGAGTTAATGTCCTTTAAAAAGGTCAAGGAAGCGGTCTTCATAAGACTCAAAGAGATTCCATTTGTCTAATTCCTTTTTTAATCTATAAGCTTTTTGTTTGTCACGTCTTGCATCGCGGAAGAGTCTTTCTATTTTTTGCTTAATAGGTAAGGGAATCCCCTCCGAAATCTTATCTTTTGGAGCTGTAATTAGTTCTTCTTTCATTCTAATTTCAATTTCTGCCATTTCTTTCTCCACACGTTCTACTTGCGTATCTAACTCTGTCATTGGAACTTTCACCCTCAGCATATGCGCAAGTATATTAACTATTTCTCTTGAAGCTTTTGGATTCGGTAAGTTCACAGCATACAGTGGTATAGTAGCAAGGAGGCAAACAGCCGGGATTCCAATTTCTTTGGCATATCCCAATAAAAGTCCGTTGAAACCCGCTATTTCACCATGTTCCATTATTTCCACCTGACATTCACTAAATAGAATATCTCTTAAAGACGGAGTAGTTGCAGCTCCATATAGAGTTGAGGACTCTCTATAACTCATAGGAACTGGGAAAGCTGCGCCGGTGAAGACTTTAGATATCCCAAACTCTTTCATAAAACTAACAATTTGCTCCATTAAGATAGTACCGGATTTTCCATGTAGCTGGATTTCTCCTTCAAGGATAACCAAATCTGGATACTTTCTGTAATAAAGAGTATTTTTAGGTGTTTGAGGAAGTTTGGCAAGCCCATCTTCCACCTGGATTGCATCTGGAGTGACAAACTGTGAGATGTCAATCTCACCAAATGGCTTAGCTTTAAGTTTTCTTCGTAAATAATCTATTGCCTGGAGAGCTACATTTCCCATTCCCGGCCAAGCGGCAAGCATAATTGGATGATGAAGATTTACATCCTTCCCAGAAGAATAAAGCTTTAATTTCATCAATATGCCCAGAGAAGAAGATTAAATATCAGTAGGTTCTTTTAGGGTCTTTTTCTCGTATCTTACCCACTGCTATTCTTGCGGCATCTCTTACTTCAGTATTTTCCTCATGAGATGCTGTATACTCCAATGCTTTCAGCGACTTTTTTGATTTAAGTTCACCGAGCCCAACAGCAGCAAGATACCTAACCCGCCATTTAGAATCTCTTAGATACTTTAACAGTGGCTCAAGCACAGCACTTTCTGGTAAATTGCCTATAGCATTAGCTGTAACTACACGAACTCTCCAATCTCTTTTCTCATCTTTCATTATTCTTAGGAAAGCAGTGTCAGCTCGAGCATCTCCAAGTCTTCCAAGAGCAGTAATTACACACTTTGCAACCATTATACTGGAATCATCAACAAACTCTATGAGTGCAGGTACGGGCTCTCTGAACCCAAGTTTGCCAAGTGCAGTAGCAGACCTTGCTCTAATAATCGTATCGGGGTCCTCAAGAGCTTCAATAAGAGAAAATATTCCTCCGGGATTCTTTATCTTTTCAAGTCTCCTGATTGCATATAATCTTGCAGCTCTATTTGTGCTGCCAACTACTTTAGAAAGAAGAGGAATATCCTCCTGTTTATTAAAGAAAGAATCCAAAGTAGCTTCAGCGTATTCTCTTGTCTCATCTGGTTCTAAAAGTTCAATAAGAATTGGAATTACATTACGGTCCTCATCAACAAGCACTTTAAGAGCCTCAGAGGCAGCTTCTCTTACAGCTACATCCGGGTCATTCAGTGTGCGTGCAAGTGGAGGAATACTTCCTTTTTTATCTCCAATTGAGGCAAGTGCAGAAGCACAGGCTACCCGACACGGAGGCATTTCTTCAACCCGATGGTCAAGCCGTTTGGCAAGTGGCCTGACAGACTCTTGGGCATGCATTATTCCGAGAGCATTAGCAACTTCTTCGCGAACTTTTGGTGAGCTCGGGTCATCAATCACGGATATGAGAGAAGATATAGTTCCACGGTCATTAAGTACTGCCAAAGCCTCTGCTATTCTGGCTCTCCTACGATAATCTACTTCGGGGTCACGAATAGCTTGAACTATAATTGGCACTCCTGCGGGGTCCCGAAGTCTTGCAAGAGCTTCTCCTGTTGCATATCGGACCACAGGATAAGGGTCATTTAAAATCTTTTTAAGAGGACCCTTTGCTTTTTTATCTCCCAATTTACCAAG
>JAUWHX010000008.1 GCA_030605695.1 bacterium
GGTAATTATAAAAGGCAAACTTGCACCAATCGTTGGAAATGTGTGTATGGACCTCACTATGATAGATGTAACCCATATCCCTGATGTGAAGGTAGGCGATTTAGTCACTCTTATTGGCAAAGACGGAGAGATTGAGCTCACGGCTGACAGGGTTGCAGAGCTTGCAGGGACTATAAATTATGAGATAGCAACAAGGATATGCCCACGAGTTCCGAGAGTTTATGTAAATAATGGAAAGCCCTCCAGAGTCCGCTCTTTACTCGGGAATAAGAAGATAAGTTAATGTTTTTTCAAGGAGAAACAAAAAGCCACGAAATCACCAAATCACAAAACTGCACAAAAGAAATCTTTAGTGAATTTTAGTGCTTTAGAGTTTTTGTGGCAAGTTAAATCTCTATCTTACGGCGAGACGGTAGCTTTAGCAACCATACTAAACAGCCCCGTCCGCATCTTCTTATCAAACCACTGCCCCCGATACTCCAGTGCCTCGACTAAATCAATATTGTGTCTATATGGACTATTCGTATCATCGCCAGCCCACTGCCACTCGCCATCCCCTACACGATACCAGATTTTCGCCCCAGCAATATCTTTCGGCTTGGCATTCTCGCGTTCATTCCCCGGATTCACCCCAAAATGAACCGTAACCTGCCCAGGCCGTAAATCCAAAATCAAATTAGGCGGGTCTAATTCCTGCACATATTCTGGCGACAGCGGAGTGGGATTTCTATCCGGCACCGTAATATCAAGAAGGTCTCGATGAGCATCCGTGAGCTTCGGATTCGCCTGAAACATTCCCATCAATAATCTTGCCACACTTTTCACCACAGCACGTTTCTCATTCTTGGTCTCTGTCTTACTCTTCGCCGTAACCTGTGCAAGCTGGTGCGACTTATAAGCAGCATCCCAATCCGCAATAGCTGATAATAGCTCATTAACCAGAGCTTGCGGAATCCCAATCGCAGTCGCTATAGCTGGCAGATTCTTCTTGAGATTCCGAAGCCACATATTAAACTCCGCATCCGCATACGGAATATAATCCTTTCTTGCCATCCTTCCCCCTTTATTTGTAGGGGCAGGGCTTGTCCCTGCCCTCGTATTTGGGCAACCGCAAGGGTTGCCCCTACATTTTTAATCTCTTAAATTCTCTTTTCCATACGGATCCTTCGGACAATCCCTGTTAGCATTTTTCCTCTTCCCGAACTCTGTTACTCATCAACTGACATCAGGTAATCATCTACTGAAGTCAGTAACCTTTCAACTGATATCAGGTAATTATCAACTAAAGTCAGTTAATTGTCAACTGATATCAGTAGATTATCTACTGAACTCTGTAGCTTGTCAACTGAATTCTGTATCTTTTTAACTGGTGTCAGTATCTTTTCTACTGAAGTCAGTTGCTCGTCAACTGATGTCAGTAACTTTTCAACGGAAGGCAATGAGCAAGTTGCTTTTTTGTGGTGTTAAGAGAAATATATGGGCAAACGACTTTTATTTTTCTTCTATAGGCAATATCATCATTGCTTCTACTTGATTCATAGGCATAATGTCCAAATGATCTAAATTGTGTTTTTCTCTTAGATATTTAAGTATCCTTCCTTCTTCTTTTCTATCATAGTTGCAATCGGCAATCCACGCATTTTTATCTTGTTTCAAGATTTCTATTTCTGGATTACAGAGACCTTTTGCCAAGGACCGATACAGAAATGACTGACTAAATTTTCGATAATAAGGAGAGAGTGTATTTACACAAAGTTGCACACAAAGTTGCGATTGATTGAGATAAGTAAGAATAGCACCGTCTAATTCATTGCGATGGGAATAAAAAGAGCTTTCTTTGAAGTAAAAGCAAGTCCAAGTAGGCGTGCCTTTTTGCGTACTAAATAAATATTGCGTTCCAAATAAGGTTGCACGAAAGCGATTATCAAGCAATGAAGGATCTCGACCCGATGTGTGAATCCAAATAATATGGAAGGTAGTATGTTCGGAATCATAAGAAGTTAACTGGTTTACGCCGTCAGTTATAATAGCGTATAATCTGTTTCTTGGTCCTGTGGGCGTTGTTTTACCTACAATTTTTCCGGGCTTTAATGCCTCTCTATATTTTTTCACTTCTTCCGGGTCATCACTTTTGTTTTTTAATTCAATGATATATTTATCTTTTTTATCCCAGGCTTTAATATCAGGTGTTCGCAAATTATTTTGTCCTCGGATACGTTTTGCTTCAAGACCTATTTCTTTCAAGATTCCTATAACAACCTTTTTTAATTCGGTGTCTTTCATAATTATTGATTTTTTTGTTCTAACCCAAGTTTATCTGTAATAAAATTACAATTACGGCTTACCAGCCACCGCCGGCGCCTCCGCCTTCTTTCACAAGAATACAGGTGGGTTTTGGGGAAGTCAAGGAAAAGATTTAACCACAGAGGACACAGAGTCTGCGACAGAGGACACAGAGTCAGAAGAGGGAAGGGATTTAAGGATTAACCTTTTTGTCTTTTATAGAGTTAAGATGTATATAAAGGCTTACCAATCGACTATTAAATATATATTCTCCAAATTCATCACCTGATTTGAGTACCTTGAGTCTTTTCATACGCTGAAGAAAATTATTGAATTTTCGCTTTTCTATAGAAGAAAGCTTTTCTTCAATGGTAGTTTTTTGGAAAGACAAGCTAATATTCTCTTTGCCTATTTTGGCAAGAATTGAATGATAGTCTTTGCTGTGCAAAGCATTATAAACTTGTATTTCAACAAATTTTCTCCCAACTTCGTCTGCAGCAGCTAAAACTCCGCTTATTGCATCAGCTTCGTTAACAATATTATCTTTATCTATCCAGAAGACAGCATCACCAATGATATGCATAATTTTAGGGAACCCAGCTGAATAATGGCACAAAAAGGGCATTGCTTCTTTTGTAATCTTCATATCCACAGAATTGAGTGTTTTAGTGAAAAAATCTTTCATTTCACTTTTATCCATCGGCTTAATCTCCACTATATCAAAAATTCGCTCAATTGACTGATGATGCTGAATCATATCTCTTCTGCGTTCTTCCACCCCACAAAGCATCAGCATTAAAGGAAGAGGGGTTGAATTAAGTGCATTTTCATCTACCAGTGTTTTTATGAAATGAGCAAATTGAGGATTGTTGGTAATTCCATTGATTTCATCAAGAATTAACATTATGCCCTTAATTCCATCATCTTTAAGCCGGTTCAATAATTCTTGCAAAAAGGATAGATACCCTTGTGAAATATCCGGACCATCAGCTTTTAATTCTTTAAGATTTATGCTAACTCCGAATAGTTCTTGTTTGCCGATATATTTTGACAAGAAATTTCGAATCTTTTCAGGAATTGTAGACTCGTAAATTCGTGTCTTAATCACTGTTTCTACAGTTTTAATAGCAATATCTTCTAATGACTCTGCACTGCCAAGAAGAACATGAATACCCAAAATATGATTATCTTTTTCTGCCCAATATTTCATAAAACCAGCCAGTGAACTCTTGCCAATTCCATATTCACCTGTAAGAAAAATCATCTGAGGTTTTCCTAATTCAACTTGTTTCAGAGACCTTCTAATTCGTTCTATTTCATTCATTCTGCCAATAAAGAATTCAATTGGAACGGGTTGCCCAGGATAAAATGGGCTCTTCCCTTTATTGATATTATTCATAAATCTTCCCTGAAATTTGTGTTTTTAATTCCCCTTTTCTATAAAACTCTTTTTATTATTTAGGTTATATATTTCTATCAAAAAGAGTCAAGAAAAAAAGTTGAAAATCACCAGTGAAATTTGTTCTTTATTTATCTCCATTCACACACTTTGTCAAGCAGAAAATCCTTTAACCACAGAGGACATAGAGTCAGAAGAGGGAAGGGGTTCTGCGGGGATGCCGAATCTCTTTGTTATCTCTTTTGCGAGGGTTACTGCATCTCCGCCTCTTTTGTTGTCAGTGATTACTCGCTTGGGCTTGCTTAATCCTACATATTGCAAAAGTTCATCAAAGTCAGCGTGGTCCGAGAAGGCAACTGTGAACTCTTTAGCTCTTTCCTGTCTCACAGGCATATCAAATTCCCAGCCGGATAAAGTGATTTTTGTAGCACCTTTGCCAATCCATTGCTTTGAGCCCATATGATATAACCCAATGAAGTGGTCTAATCCCTTGGCTTCCTCTGATTTCGAAGAAAAGTAGTTGCCGAATTTCATTCCGTGTCGCTCGCAAACTTGCATCATCTTGAAAACCTTTTCTGGCACTATTACAGGGGTTTCAATATCTGCGGTATGTATGATTTCAAGGATTTCTTGCAGTTTTCCATAATATCCAAAGATGTAAACTATACCAGCTTCAAGAGATTTTTTAACCAAGTCAATAAATCTGGCGGTGATTTCGTTTTTGAATGTTCGTCTGCGATGTGGATTTCCATAAGTTGCGTCCATAACGAGTATGTCGGATGGGATTGTAGGGGCAGTTAGTGAACCGCCTCTATAAAGTTTGAAATCGCCAGTATAAACTATTCGGATGTCGGATTCCAGCAAGACTTGGGCTGAACCGATAATATGATTGGCGGAGAAGAAAGTGAGTTTTTCATTCTCATATTCAAATGTCTCTCCGTATCGAAGACAATGAATTTTAGGGGAATCCACAGACTTTTTGGACTTTAGAATCTCAAGTAAATCACGAGTCGCAGGAGTCATCAATACTTTTTCGCAATGAGCTATGCTTTCATCAAGTCCACCAATATGGTCAAAATGGGAATGCGTAACAACTCTTATCGGCTTTGGGCAGTGAGCGTCGCAAGCTACATTTTTGCCAAGTAAGACAGCTCCATTTTGGTCAATCTCTACTTCCATTAAATGCCGAGCATTTTTACAGCTATGGTAAAATATATCAAAAGTGAAGTTATGTCCATAAATGTAGTAAGCAAGGGGCCTGACATCAGAGCTGGGTCAAAGCCCAATTTCTGAAATATAATGGGGAGTAAAGTTCCAACAGTCGTGGCTATAATAATTCCAGCTGTCATTGATATTCCAACAACAAACCCAAATAAAAGCGATTTCTCCACCGGCAATGACCGTAGTGCAACAAGTACTCCAAGTCCTATTCCCATTAGTATTCCGATTAAGAACTCTTTTTTTATCACTCCCAAGATATGAGCAAACTTTATTTCTCCTGTTGCCAGTCCTCGTATAACTACTGATGCGGCTTGCATTCCTGCATTTCCACTACAGTTAAGTAGAACTGGGATAAAAATGGCTAAATTTATCATCGCCTGTAGAGCAGTAGAGAACTTTTGAATCACAAATCCAGAGACAAAGCTTGCAAGTAAAAGGACTACAAGCCAAGGGAATCTTGATTTTGCTACACCAAATGCACTCGTATCAACATAATTTCTTGCAAGTGGAGCACTACCTCCAAACATTTGCATATCTTCAGTGCTCTCGTCTTCAATTACATCTACGACATCATCAACTGTAATGACTCCTCGTAGCTCTTCTCTCTCATTGACCACAGGGATAGATGTGAGGTCATATTTTGCGATAAGCCGTGCTACTTCTTCCTGGTCCATATCCACAGGGACAGTCGGTATCTTTTGCATCATTTCTTCTACTAAAGTATTTGACGGAGAAACAATAAGCTCTCTGATAGAAACAGTTCCCAAAAGCTTTTCCTCTTGAAGCACATAAACTTGATAAAAGTCAAAGTCGTGTTCCTCATTTCTCATGAAGTCAATCGCTTTGGCGACGGTGAGCTTATCTGGAATCCAGGCAAATTGAGTTGTCATAATCCCACCAGCAGTATCAGGTGGGTAAGTTATGAGTTCTTCAACATCCTGTGCTTCCTCAGTTTCCATAAGTTTGAGAAAGTGTTGTGCTTCTTCTTCCGGGAGAGATGTAAATAGGTCTGCTCGTTCATCGGGAGCCATTTCATTCAAGATTTCTACAGCTTTGGGTTCTGAGAGCAATTTCAAGAAAGAAACTGCATCCTGAGGCTCCATATGCTCAAAAACATCACAGGCAGTTTCAAGTGGAAGCAAATTAAAGATGGCAATTTGTGAAGATTCTGGTAGCGATTCAATCAGTTCTACAATATCAACTGGCGAGAGTTCCTGGAGTAAAGCGAGCAATGAATCAAAGTCCTTCTCGTCTAAAAGTTCTTTAACTTCTGGTAGAAATAGTGACATCTTGCTTAATTTATCAGTTTTTATCTGGGTTGTCAATAAATATTTCTCAGGTAAATAATATTGCAATTTATTTCTGGAACGGATATTCTCTTAACAAAAGGGACATCTCTAATACCTCAACAATGCTAATAGTCTTCACGAAAAAGCTTGACATTATTTACTTTAATCGTTAAATCAGATATAAGAATACAAGAAAAATTCTTGCCAACTCCTATGTATAAGATAACACCTTTTCTATCCAGTCGTGTCCAGAAATTGCCCGGCAAAGAGGTTGAAAAAGCATCTGGAGCACTTCTCTTGTCAGATATATCTGGTTTCACAGCTTTAAGTGAGACATTAGCAAAGGAAGGCAAAGAAGGGATTGAAGAATTGACCCACATATTAAATAATTACTTTGATGCAATGTTAAAAATAATTCAAAAACATGGTGGAGATGTTCTCAAATTCAGTGGTGATGCACTTCTGGTTGGTTTCTATCATTGTCATTCCGAAAGTATAGTAAGAACTTGTGCTAAAGAGATGATGGCATCGCTCAAAAATTTCAAAGGGATAAAAACGAGAGCTGGTAAGTTTGACATATCAATGAAAGTAGTAAGCAAGAATGGGCAATGGAACGAACTGATTCTTGGTGACAATAGAAGAAGAGAGCTTTTCTTATGTGGTGGAACTGTAAAAGAGATATTACTAATAGAAGAACAGGCAAGCAAAGGAGATATTATAATCAAATGGTCAGAAACAGATAGAGACAGAGATAGAGAACAGAAGAAGCCAAAAAGAATTTCAAAACATAGATTGGTATCTTTTCTCCCACAAGGTGTATCAGATTTTGTTGATAGAGAGTTTTTCGGTGAGCACCGTGCAGTAAGCACAGTATTCCTGAATTTTGATGGTTATGACGAGGAAAACCCGTCCGCCAAACTACTTCAGGCAGTGTTTGGAGAAGTAATCTCTATTACAGAGAAGTATGGAGGAGTGATACATGACCTGGATATTCATTCTCAAGGAAGCAATATAATGATACCTTTTGGCGCTCCAGTATCTCACGAGAATGATGCAGAAAGAGCTGTACTTGCCTCAATAGAGCTGTCAAAACTTGATATTAAGCCCTTGAGAGTAAAAGTGGGTGTTTGTACGGGATTTGTATATACTGGAATAATCGGCTCAGACTGGAGAAAAGAATATGCTGTGATAGGAGATACAGTGAATACAGCAGAAAGACTGATGGAGACCGCAGACTATGGTGAGGCAATAATATCAGACTCCACATATTATTTAACCAGCGATAAAATAGAATACCGTCAACTGAAAAGTGTAGAAGTGAAAGGAAAAGAGAAAGAACTAAAAAGATTTATACCCATCAAAGGAAAAGAAGAAAAGTTCTTTAGATTTGAATTCGTTGGAAGGGAAAAAGAGCTTGGAGATATACTCAAAGCAATAGAAACGGGTGGAAAAGTGATTATCCTAAAAGGCATAGCTGGACTCGGCAAGTCAAGATTACTATATGAAATTAAAAAGAAGTTAGACCCTACTCATAAAATACTGGAGGGCTACACAAATGATTTCAAGAAATCTTTGCATCTATTTGCTTCAATGATTGCAAGAGAGGCAAACATTTATCCCGATGACCCGCAGGAAACACAAAAGAAAAAATTAGAGCAACATATTATAGGAACTACAAAGTTAGGAAGTGCACAATTAGAGCAACATATCAAAGGATTAGAGATTAGAAAATTAGATAAGAAAGTGAAAGCTGAAGAAGAGATAGGAGATGGAGAATTGTATCAAAGGATTTCAGTTCTTAGTGCAATGCTTTTTGGTATAAGGTATCCAGATTCTTTATACGAACGACTTGACTCAAAACTCAGGTTTGAAAATTTATGCGACGCATTAAGATATTATATAGAATATCAAACGACAAGAAAAGACAAAGAACAGCTAACCAAGGTAGTGATTATATTTGATGACTTTCAATGGACGACAAAAGACGACCTTAAGATTATAGAATATATTACGAGAATATTGCTTACCCTTTCAAAAAACAGAAAACAAATAACCTTCATCTTTGCCACACGACCAGAACCAAATATGATAGACAAATTATCCTTTGCTAAAGGAATAGAGAGTCTGAAATTGGAACTTTCACAGTTGAAAGTGGAATCAACAAGTCTATTGACAGGGCAAATACTTAATAACAAACCCCTCCCTGAAAAAATAGCCAAAATTATATCAGACAGAGCTGGTGGTAATCCTCTCTACTTGGAGCAATTCCTGATGGACTTGATAGAGAAAGGTTTGATAAAAGAAAAAAAAGATAGATGGGTAAAGACAATTAAGTTCAAAGGAGAAGAAATACCTGAAAATGTGTTTTCTGCAATAATGTCTCGTACAGACAGATTGAGTGCAAAAGCAAAGGAGGCACTCTATGTAGGAAGTGTTATAGGCATTGAGTTTACGGGGAAAGTAGTAGAAATAGCACTCAATGAACCGGATGCCTCCCGCTATTTAGTGGACACAGAGAAAAAACGTTTAACATATAGAAAAGTCTTAAAGGAAGGAGAATACATCTTCAGACATACAATGATACGAGAGGTGATATATGATTCCATACTACGCTCACGCCGTAAAGTATTGCATAAGTCTGTAGGAGAAGCAATAGAAAGTCTTTACAAAAAAGGATTAGAAAGATTTTATGGAATACTTGCGTATCATTTCAACCAGGCAGGAGAATGGAAGAAAGCACTTGCTTATAACCTGAAGGCTGGAGAGAAAGCAAAGAAGAAGTATCGTAATGAAGATGCGATTCAATATTTTTCAGGAGCAGCAGAAATTGTGGAAGAGAAATTACCACAAAATAAGGAAAAGTTGTATGATGCATACAAAGGGTTGGGTGATGTATATAGCTCTATTTCCTCTTATTCGATGGCAAGAGGTTATTATCAAAATGCAGTTATATCAATAGGAACGGTTGATAAACAAAAGCTTGTAGATGTTTTAAATGGGATTGCCGATACTTATTACAGGCAAGGCGACTATAAGGAGACGTTGAGAACGGGGGACGAGGCTTACAACATCTCTTGTAAGATAAAATACAAAAAGGGTATTGCTATAAACCTTAACAGGATAGGTAATGTTCATTGGAATCAAAGTCGGTATGAAGAAGCACTGAAGTGCTATAAAGAATCTCTGGAGATTGCAAGAGAATCTAGGGATAAAAGAGGCATTGCTGGAAGCTTGGGCAACATAGGTATTGTTCGTCGGGCTCAAGGTCGGTATGAGGAAGCACTCTCGCATTATGAAGAATCTATGAGGATATTCAAAGAGATTGGAGATAAATCAGACATCTCTGGAAGTCTTAATCGCACAGGTAATGTTCATTGGGTTCAAGGTCGGTATGAGGAAGCACTCTTACATTACGAAGACTCTCTGAAGATTAACAGGGAGATTGGGGATAAATCAGGTATCTCTGCAAACCTTAACAACATAGGTAATGTTCATTGGAACCAAGATCGGTATGAAGAAGCACTTTTGTATTACAAAGAATCTCTGGAGATTAGAAGAGAAATTGGGGATAAAAGTGGCATCGCTACAAGTCTTAACAATATAGGCGCTGTTCATGAGAGTCAAAGTCAGTATGAGGAAGCACTCTCGCATTATAAAGAAGCTCTGAAGATTGGAAGAGAGATTGGGAATAAAAGTAGCATTGCTACGACTCTTAACAACATAGGTGTTATTCATGAGACTCAAGGTCGGTATGAGGAAGCACTCCCGAATTTTGAAGAATCTCTGAAGATTGAAAGGGAAATTGGGGATAAAAGTGGCATCGCTCTGAGTCTTAACAACATAGGCGTTGTTCATGAGACTCAAGGTCGGTATGAGGAAGCACTCCCGAATTTTGAAGAATCTCTGAAGATTAGAAGAGAAACTGGGAACAAACTTGGTATCGCTCAAAGTCTGGGTGCTCTGGGAAATGTCTATATTTCGCTTGGCTTATTCAAGAACGGAATCAAGAATGCAAAAAAGGCTCAAAGGATTTTTGAGGAGATTGGCGCAAAAAGTGAGCTGCTCGGTATTTTTGCAATGCTGATTTACGGCTATGCAGAGCTAAGCAAGGAACACAGGGAATCCTATGCCACCAGGGACAAAGAAACCATTGAAAAGGCAGATGAAATAGAGAAAGAGATACCAGAAAGTAAAACCATGGTCTCCTTCAAGCTATCTATATCAAGATTTTATGAAAGAGAAGCTATTAAGCTATCGGGCGAGCAAGCTATCAAGAAAATAAAAAACGCCGTCAAATATGCGGAGGAGGCTTTGGAAAAGGCAAAAGAGCTAAAGCAATTGAGTAATCAGGCAAAGTCCTATCTTCGGCTATGTGAACTACTGGGGACAAGAAGCAAGAAACAAGAAGCAAGAAAAAGAGAATATGTGGAATCGGCTTTATCTATAGCTGAGAAGACTAAATCCCTCCCATTACTCTGGAAATCGCATTACTGGATGTATAAAGCTACAGGAAACAAAAGTCATCTAAAAAAAGCGGAGAAATGCTTAAAAGAGCAGTTCAAACACATCCCGACGAAGTATTTAAATGATTTCAAACAGTGGGTCAAAAGGTACACAGGAGAAAAACTATAGATAGAAGATAGTACTTTCCCGCCATAGGAATCAACAAGCGGATAGACAATTCCTCTTTTCCGCTTCAGGAGATTTATAACCAATTGCTCATCTTGCTCCATTATCGTGGTATAATCTACAATGTTTGTAAAAACAATAGCCACTAATTGATACTTATCCCCTGACAAAGACATTTCGTTCTCATTCATACAAGCATTATTATTGAGATAAGAAATGTCAATAGAAATTTGGAACTAACGAAAAAACCCGCGTAGATAAACCACGAGTGAGTTTCACAAACTCTTCGCAACTCAAGGATTCTGGTCTTCTGGATAAATCTATTCCTCCAACTGTGTCTATTTTTAACCCTAAACTATTTTTGAGTTGCTTACGACGCTCCTGAAATGAACGCTTGACAACTTTGAAAAATAATGGCTCCTGAATTTCCTTAATCCTACTTTTCGGCAAGATAGATATAACTTGAGAAACTATCGGAGTCCTTGGGAAAAATGAGTTTCCGGAGATTGAAAAGTGTTGCTCAAGCTCCATATAAAATTGATGAAAAACAGATAGGGCTCCGTAAATCTTGCTCCCGGGCTGGGCACAAAGTCTTTGAACCACCTCTTTCTGGAGAGTGAGAATACATAATTTGAAAAATGCTTTATTTGATAAAATCCAGTAAAGAAAATCATTTGTGATGGAATATGGTAGATTGGAAACAACCTTGAGACTTGAGACTTGAGACTCGAGACTTGAGACTTTGAGGGAGAGAATGTCTTGATTTAAGAGCACCAAGTTCTTTGTCCCTTGTCCACAGGATTCTGTGAAAAATTTTTGGGTTAAGTACCTAAAAAGCAATGGGTCTTTTTCAACTGCAAAGACTTTTTTTGCATAAGCACATAAATATTGTGTGAGAATCCCAAGCCCAGGCCCTACTTCAAGAACTACATCTTCTTGACGTATTTCACTGAGACGGATTATCCGTTCAGCTATCTTTTCATCGACAAGAAAGCTTTGACCAAATTGCTTGCTTGGTTTTATTCCTTGCTCTTTCAGTATTTCTTTGACAAACATATTCGTTAAACAAAAATCTCACGATTCACGATTTCATCTTTAATTTTCTCCACACCCACAACATTCTGTAAATCCCAGTAGCATTGGTTATGATAACAAATAGCAACAAGAATCCTATGAATATTTTGGGTCCGAAGAAACTTCCCACTACGAGCAATACAATTCTAAATGCCCGCTCTCCCAATCCAACTTTGCATTCACAGCCAAGTGATTCAGCTCTTGCTCTTGTATAGCTTATTATGTAAGAACCGAACATAGCCAACAAAACAAGGATTGTAGGAACTCGCAATGGCATATACCATAAAAATATTCCAAACAGAATAACAAAATCTGAGTATCTGTCTATGCAAGAATCCAGAAAAGCACCGAATTTTGATTGTTTTCCAGTTAGTTTAGCAACCTCGCCATCAAGTGTATCAAATAGTCCTCCGATGAGCAATATTATGCCTCCGAGCCAGAAAATGCCTCTTGCATAAAAAAAGCTCGCTACACAAGTAATCAAAAACCCAATGAATGTCAGGAAATTAGGATGCACTTTGCTGAAAAGCTTCGCAAGTGGCAAAAGAAACTCTCTAACTCTTGTTTTTAGCGATTCCGGTATCATACTGTTTAAAAACCGCAGAGACGCAAAGAGCGCAGAGAATTTTATAATGCTTTTTTTCTCTGTGCCCTCTGTGGTTTATTCATATTTTATAGCCTTCAATTACTACAACAAATTCTCCCTTTGGAGACTTGTCGGAATACTCTTTTATTAAATTAGAAATCTTATCCCGCCGCACAGTCTCAAATTTCTTTGTGAGTTCACGGCATAAAGCTCCCTGACGGTCTCCAAACACGAGAAGGCAATCTTTAAGAGAATTGAGAATCCTGTGAGGTGATTCGAAAAATATAATAGTTCGTGGCTCTTGCGAAAGTTCTTTAAGTCTTCGCTTCCTTTGGGTGCTTTTTCTTGGTAACCATCCTTCAAAGACAAACTTGTCAGTGGGAAGTCCTGAGACCACAAGTCCGGATATAAGAGCAGTAGGACCGGGTATTGGAATTACAGGCAGTTCAGATTCTATGGCTTTCCTTACAAGATAAAACCCAGGGTCAGAAATTCCTGGAGTGCCTGAATCCGAGACAAGAGCGATCTTCTCTCCTGCTTTAAGTCTCTCAATAATTCTCTGCGTCCTCTCTGCTTTATTATGGTCATGATAACTCAGGAGTGGCTTCTTAATCTCATAATGTTTTAACAAAACTCCTGTGCGTCTTGTATCCTCAGCTACAACAAGCTCTGCTTCTTTAAGTATTCTCAACGCTCTTAAAGTTATATCCTCAAGATTCCCAATCGGAGTCGCCACAATATATAAACCCATTTTTATATCATAAAATAGAATCCCCTGTTGTCAATTCTTAATTTCACTAAATGGAAAATGTATGGAACTCTGATTTAAATCGGGGTTTATCTCATCAAAATCAGTTTCTTTGTCTCTTTAAAATCTCCTGTCGTCAGACCCGTATGGGCTACAAGCTTCGCAAAATATATGCCAGCTGTCAAGTCTTTTGCATCAAAACTAACATCATAACATCCAGCTTTCCTTTCTTCATTTACTAATGTCTTAACTATCCTTCCAGTTATATCATGAATCGTTAACCGTAAATCGTTAATCGTGTAATCGTTACGATTTCCGTTTAACGAATAACGAATAACGGTTTTCTGAGTAAATGGATTCGGAAAAACTCTAAACTCTAAACTCTTAACTTTTAACTCTTTACTCTCCTCCACACTTGTTCCTTCACATTTATGACGCTTGTAATATATCTCCGGTCTGCCAGCACGCTCATCTGTCCAAGTTACATGAACATCATAATCATAAGAACAATCCCAACATGCTACCGAAGGATAATATGAGGAAGCAAGGGCATTAGTTAACCTCTCATCTATTATCCCCCAAGTCTCACCATCATTAACTGACCGATTGTAATATATCTCCGTATTGCCAGCACCAGCACGCCAATCTCTCCAAACTATATGGACTATTGAATCATGAACTGCTACTGAAGGATACTTTGAGCCATCAGGGTCAGTAGTTAACCTCTCCTCTATCCCCCAGGTCTTACCATTATCAACTGACCGCTTGTAATATATCTCCCAGCTGCCAGCACACTCATCATGCCAAACTACATGAACTATTGAATCACGAACTGCTACCGAAGGACACTCTGAGTCAGCAGAGTTATTAGTCAGTCTCTCATTTATTATCCCCCAATTCTCACCATTATTAACTGACCGCTTGTAATATATCTCATAGTTGCCAGCAGCACACAAATTATACCAAACCACATGAACTATTGAACCATGGACTGCTATTGAAGGATGTCCTGAGTAGTAAAAAGAGTCATTAGTCAGTCTCTTATCTATTCCCCAAGTCTTACCATTATCAACTGACCGCTTGTAATATATCTCCGGGTTGCTATTACGAGAATCACACCAAACTATATGGACTATTGAATCACGAACTGCTACCGAAGGATACCATGAGCCAGCAGGGTCATGAGTTAATCTCTCATCGTCTCCCCAGGTCGCACCATTATCAACTGACCGCTTGTAATATATCTTATAGTTGCCAGCACGCAAATCACACCAAACTATATGGACTATTGAATCACAAACTGCTACCGAAGGATAATGAGAATTCCCTGTAGTTAGCCGTGTATCTGGGTCAAAGCTACTGCCAGAATTGATAGACCTTATGTAATAAAGCTCACCGGGATTAACACCACTACTCAATCTGTGTTCCCATACAATATGCACCATAGTATCCCGCACAGCTATTGTCCAGGCATTATTGAAGCTACCATAGTCAGAATAGCTTGGATAAGCAGTTAATCTTTTTTCTGGATTCTCCCACTGTCCATACAAATCCATAGGATTCTGTGAACTGCAAGCTGCCAACACCATCAAAAATCCCCATCTCTTCATCTTATTCTCCTTGTTAATAATATATCTCCTGAATTCCTTTTTGTCAAATTATTTTTCACAAACTCCTCAAATAGAGAATTGAAAGATTCAAGATTTGTCGCAGACTCTATGAGCGGTTAAATTTACTTCATCAAAATCAGCTTCTTGGTTTCTTTGTAATCATCTACCACAAGCTTCGCAAAATAGATGCCGGTTGTCAATCCTTTTGTGTCAAAGCTGACATTATAACTTCCAGCTTTCTTTTCTTCGCTTGCTAATGTTTTAACTATCCTTCCAGTTATATCGTAAATCTTTAATGAAATCTCGCTTTTGACTGGCAACTGATATTTGATAATTGCAGAGCCGACGACAGGATTCGGATATACTTTTAACTTTACACCTTTAACTTTCAACTTTTCACTTTCTTCTATTCCTGCACACGAATACTTTATCGTCACATAGTCATAACCAGTGCCTGAACCATAACTCCATCCTGTCACATAAACATTGCCAGTTCCATCAAGTGCAATTGCATTTGCTACACTGTTATATTTTTCTATCCATTGTTTATCGCCAGAGTTATTATACTTGATAGTACCACTATTTCCTGTTACATATACATTGCCTGCTCCATCCACTGCAATATCAGTTGCTTTATCAGAGCCATTGGATAGTCCGTTATATCTTCTAACCCACAGCGTATCACCGGAAGAATTATACTTGATAGTTGCATAGTCCTCAGAAGTACCTAATCCCATACTCCATCCCGTTACATACACATTACCGTTTCCATCTACTACAATTTTCTTTGCCCAATCACCGCCATCACTTGGCCCGTTATATCTTGCTACCCACTGCTCTACACCTAAAGAATCATATTTCACTGTTGCATAATCAAAGCTGGTGTCTGAATTATAACTACATCCTGTCACATATACATTTCCACTATCGTCAACTGCAATTGCATATGCCCAATCATCACGGTACGGTCCATTATACTTTGCTACCCACTGTCTCTCACCCAAAGTATTATACTTTATCGTAATATAGGCAGCATTCGCAACCACACCCCACCCTGTTACATAAATATTGCCCGCATTATCAACTGTAATTGCATATGCATACTCAACGTCGTCCGGTTTGCCATATCTTGTCACCCATTGCTCCCTTCCTGAAGGATTATATTTCACTGTCGCATAATCCTCAAAAGTCCAGTTATATCCCCAACTATATCCTGTCACATATACATTTCCACTACTGTCAATTGCAATTGCATATGCTATGTCTTCTTTGTTGTCCGACCGATTGGTATATCTTGCTATCCACTGTTCTTCACCCAAAGTATTATACTTTACTGTCGCATAGTCCTCACCAGTGACTGAATCCATGCTCGTTCCCGTCACACAGATATTGCCGTCTTTATCAACTGCAATTCCAGATGCATAATCATTGCCATTGTCTGGTCCGTTATATCTCCTAACCCACAGCGAGTCACCCGAAGAATTATACTTAATTGTCGCATAGTCATAAGAAGTGCCTGAACCTACGCTATATCCTGTCACATAAACATTACTACTATCATCAACTGCAATTGCAGTTGTCCAATCAGTGCTATTGTCCGGCCCGTCATATCTTGCTACCCACACTGAGTCACCCAAGGAATTATACTTAATTGTTACATAATCCTGCTTCGTGCCTGAACTTTCACTATATCCTGTCACATAGACATAGCCACTATCTATTGCAATTGCAGTTGCATAATCAGTGCCATTGTCTGGTCCGTCATATCTTGCTACCCACACTGAGTCACCCAAGGAATTATACTTAATTGTCGCACAGTCAGAATGAGTGCCTGAACCATAACTTCCTCCTGTCACATATACATTGCCAGAATCATCAAGTGTAATTGCACTTGCAGCATCCCAACCATTGCCCGGTCCGTTATATCTTCTGACCCATAGTGTATCACCTGAAGAATTATACTTGATTGTCGCATAGTCATTAGAAGTGCCTGAACCATAACTCCCTCCCGTAACATATACATTACCAGAACTATCAATTGCAATTGCAGATGCTTTATCATAGTCATTGCCTGGTCCGTTATATCTTGCTACCCATAGCTCTGATGCAGAAGCAAGCTTCTGCACTCCAAAATCCGTGGACAGCACAAACATCATTATCAGAACAAATACTTTCTTCATTTTATTAAATACATACTTCCTATTTCTAAAAAGTCAAGTTTTTTATATCGTAGGCATACATTAGTTAACAAATTCACAAATGTGTTGACAAAAGAAATAATTTAAAATAAGGTTTTAGGTATGAAGATATATCCTGAATGTGTGCCTTGCTTCTTTAAACAGGCACTTACTACTCTCAGAATGGCAACCCAAGATGAGAAGCTACATTTCAAAGGGCTGAAGGAAATCCTAAAACAGATGCCTGAACTTCTTAAACTGCCTACTCCGACTCATGTTGGCAGAGTAATTCATAACCTACCGAAAAAGATAGCTAATAATCCTGACCCCTATAAAGAAGCAAAAATCCGCAATACAGAACAGGCACTTAAGCTTTACCCCAAACTAAAAGAACGAGTCAACAACTCAAAAGATAGACTGCTTGCAGCCATAAAAGTTGCAGTTGCTGGAAATATAATAGACTTTGCTTGTGGCTTTAATTTTAAGGAAGATTTGGAGCATACTCTTAATCTTGACTTCCAGGTTCTTGATTATAAAGAATTTAAAAGAGAACTGGAGGAAGTGGACGAGATACTATATTTAGCAGACAATGCAGGTGAGACTGTATTTGACCATGTGCTTATTGAGGAACTTAATAAGTTCAACAAAAAAGTATTGTATGCAGTAAGAGGCGTGCCAGTTCTTAATGACGCCACAGAAGAAGATGCAAGGAGAGCTGGCATACACGAGGTGGCTGAGATTATAAATTCAGGGACTGATGCACCTGGAGCTGTGCTTGAATATTGCACCCCAGAGTTCAGGAAATTATTTTATGAGAGTAAGCTCATAATAAGTAAGGGACAGGGGAACCTTGAAGCACTCTCTGAAGTAAAGGCGCCTATTTATTTTCTTTTCAAGGTTAAGTGTCCGGGAGTTGCCCGTGAACTTGGAATGAATCTTGGAGATATAGTTTTCAAAAGAAATGCCAAATGAAGCATAGATATTAGAAACTTGCAGAATTCATTGAGCAGTTGAAGGGAATAAAAACTTGACATTTTTAGGTTATGAAGGTAAATATGTAGGGACTTATGGACAAATCAGATAAATCCGCTCAATCCGTTTACTAATAAATATTTACAATGAAAATCACAGATTTATTGGTAAAGCGAATAGTTCTTCCGTTAAAACAGCCCTTTAAAATAGCTCTCGGGACTAATTTTGAATATGAAGGAGTAGTAATACAAATCCACACCGATGAGGGAATAAAGGGAATAGGTGAAGCTTCACCGAGTCCGAGAATTACAGGCGAAACCACAGGAACCGTGATTGATGTTATAGAAAGTAAAATAAAGCCACTTCTCATAGGCAAAAACCCGCTTGATATAGAAAAAATACTGGATGAGATTAACTCTTCTATCCTATATAATTCATCAGCCAAGTGTGCAATTGATATTGCCCTCTATGATATACTCGGCAAACACGCAAAACTCCCTTTATACAAGCTGTTAGGCGGATTTAAGGAAGAGATAATAACTTCAGTCACGATTGGGATAAAAGGAGTCAAAGACACTGTGCTTGAGGCAAGAGAACTTGTATCCCAAGGTGCAAAAGTCTTGAAAATTAAAATAGGACTTGCTCCTGTTGAGGATGTAGAAAAGATAAAAGCCCTGCGAGAGGAAATAGGGCAGGGAGTAAAGATACGAGTAGATGCAAATCAAGGATATGAGCCAAGAGAGGCAATTCAGGTTTTAAATAAAATTGAGCAATATGAGATTGAATTTGCCGAGCAACCTGTGGCTTATTGGGATATACAAGGGCTCAAGCGAGTAAGGGATAGTGTGGATATTCCCATAATGGTGGATGAAGGTCTTCATTCAGCTCGTGATGCAATTAACTTAATAAGAGCCGATGCCTGCGACATATTTAACATAAAGCTTATGAAATCAGGCGGTATTGGAGAGGCGAGCAAGATTGCCAACATTGCAGAGGGTGCTGGAATCCCGTGTATGCTTGGATGTATGGTTGAAACGAGAATTGGAGTAGGTGCGGCAACTCATTTAGCATTAGCACTTAAAAACATAAAATATGCTGACCTTGATGGACACTTATTCTTGAAAAAAGATGTAGTGGAAGGTGGAGTAATCACAGAAAAAGGGGTAGATAGAGTTACTTCCGAAGAGGGCATTGGGGTCAAGTTCATCAATGAAATGTTTTAGAGTTAAGTTAAACGGAAAGAAATGAAGTTATTATACATTATAAGTTTAGTTTTTGTATCAACGGTTCTCCTTGCAGATATTCCACGGGATAAGGTTAAACTCCTTCGGTGGGCAGGACCTCCGGGCTCAAGACCAGGAACCTTTAAGGAGTGGATAGTTTCTCATCCATACACCAATTTCTCTGTTAGATTAGACAAAACAGTTATTGGGAATCGCAAGTCAGGCACAGTTGCAATACTTATTGATTCCACTATCGCATCTTCGCTTACAAGTGAGGTTCATCAATTGATGACCAATCTACAATGGGAGGGATATACCGTAAGTAGTTATGAAGTCTCGGGTGGCACACCAGCGAGTCTCCGGACCTTTCTTGAAGACATTTACATTCTTGACAATATTGAAGGAGCTCTATTCATTGGAGACCTTCCAGTAGCATGGTTTCAGGTTAAAAACGACTTCGGGACACGTGGCTATAGAGAATGGCCTATAGATCTCTTCTATATGGACCTTGATGGCGATTGGTTTGATACCCTGAAATACGACCCAGTTGACACTCTGATTCCCGGACAGGATGGTATCTATGATACCCATTCTGGAAATGTGGCACCTGAAATATATATCGGTAGGTTAACACCAACTGGAATTGGCAACGACACACTTCTAATAAAAAATTACCTCTCTAAGGATAATGCTTATCGCAATCATAGCATTGAGCTACAGCATAGAGCCCTGGTTTATATAGATGACGATTGGGAACCTTGGGCTTCTTATCATGCAAGGGAGGTTTCTATTCTTTATCCCGATACTCTCGTGATTTCTGATTCCAACACAACCAGAGCAAGCGATTACAAAGTGAGACTTGATACTGTGAGAGAATGGGTCTCCGTCTTTGCTCATTCCTATCCAGGCAGTCATAAGTTTTACTACAACAATCATAGTTCCAAAGATTATTACTACTCTACAGAATATACCAGTCAGGACCCACCGGCGAATTTCTATAACCACTTTTGCTGTTCCTTTGCCCGATATACAACAAATGGTTATGGTGGAGGGAGAGCAATTTTTAATCAAAGTTACGGCGTTGGTGCTATTGGCTCAACAAAGTCAGGTAGTATGCTCAGATTTAACTACTTCTATCAGCCTCTTTCGGAAGGGAAAAATATGGGTACTGCATTCAAGGAGTGGTGGGATTATATTGCATCAGGTGGAATCACCTTTAATGAACTCTGCTGGCATTACGGGATGACCCTATTAGGAGACCCGTTCCTTAAACCTACAGGACATCCCATGGATACCGTATCTCCTCAAATATCCAATACTACTGTTTGGTCTGACACAAGCTTACATGGCCCATTTCCTGTTTATTCTACGATTACAGACAACTGGAAAGTTGGCAAGTCACAACTCTGGTATAAAACAAGCATAGATACTAACTGGGTATCTCTGCAAATGGATACAACTGGAATAGCTAACGAATATCTGGCAGAAATTCCATTCCAACCAACAATAGATACAGTATGGTATTATATCTATTGCGAGGATGTTGCTGTTCCTCCAAACGAAGCGAAAGACCCTGTAAATGCACCCAATAGTTGTTATTCATTTGTTGCTGGATATGTCGGCACAGAACAAGGAGTTCCCAAAATACCCAAAGCATTCTTTGTCTCTCAGAACTATCCTAATCCATTTATGAGCTTCACAGAAATAGAATATGGATTTCCTGAAGATACCAATATAAATATCACAATTTATAACATCTCAGGTCAAAAAGTAGCTGTTCTCGTGAATGAGCAGAAAAAAGCCGGGTATTATACTATCCGATGGAATGGGGAAAATAAATATGGCAAAAAAGTAGCAAACGGCATCTATTTCTATAGATTGGAATCTTGTAGCCATACAGCGACAAAAAAGATGTATTTTATAAGATGAGGAGTTGATATGAACACAATTCATAGATTTTTGGTAGTTTCGTTAGTTGTGGCTGGACTGATGCTCAGTTACGAAATAGTAGCTCTTTCTGATGTGACTGAGGCTGACAAGAAAACTGTAGTGGATGGAAATAATATGTTTGCACTTGATATCTATGCGGAGCTGAAGGCTCAAGAAGGCAACTTATTCTTTTCACCTTACAGTATCTCAACTGCCTTAGCAATGACCTATGCGGGTGCGCGAGGCAATACAGAGAAGCAAATGGCAGAAGTCTTGCATTTTGAGCTGGAGCAGGGGCGTCTGCATCCAACTTTTCATTCGCTAATCTCTCAACTAAACGCTCAAGGCAAGGGCTATCAACTCAATATCGCCAACGCCCTGTGGGGACAGAAGGGCTATGGATTTCTTGAAGAGTTCCTTGAACTTACTAAAACTAACTACGGTGCAGGACTCAATGAGGTAGATTTTGTGAGAGATACAGAAGCTGCACGCAAGACTATCAATACCTGGGTTGAAAAGAAAACAGAAGACAAGATTAAAAACCTTATCAAGCCGGGAATCCTTGATGCTCTCACAGTTCTCGTCCTGACCAATGCTATCTACTTCAAGGGTAATTGGGCGAGCCAGTTCGAGAAGAAAGAGACCAAAGATTCAAAATTTTATGTGAGAGCCGATAAGACAATCAAGGTGCCTACGATGTATCAAAAGGAGAAATTCAAGTATATGGAAACAGACGGGTTCCAAGCAATTGAATTACCCTATGTGGATAATGAATTGTCTATGGTAATCCTGTTGCCGAAAAAGAGAGATGGCCTCGTTGAGCTTGAGAATTCGCTTGCTTCAGATAGCATAGACAAATGGTTAGGAAATCTACGACGGCAGGAAGTTATGGTCTATCTACCGAAGTTTAAAATGACTTCAGAATTCAGGTTAGACACAGTACTTGCGTCTATGGGTATGCCTGATGCTTTCGTATGTCCTCCGGCAGATTTCTCAGGAATGAATGATAGGGAGAGCTTGTTTATATCAGCAGTAATCCATAAAGCTTTTGTGGATGTGAACGAAGAAGGCACTGAGGCAGCAGCGGCAACTGCTGTGGTGATAGCAGAGGAGATAGGCGTAGGCGTACACCGAGTTCCAGTTTTCCGTGCAGACCATCCTTTCATATTCGTAATTCGGGATGTCAGTTCTGGGAGTATCCTCTTCTTAGGCAGAGTAGTGAATCCACTAAAATAAACTGAGATGAAGAAAATTGGAATTATTATACTTGCCGCTGGAGTTGGGAAGCGGATGAAATCTAAGATTCCAAAGGTTATGCACAAATTGTGTGGAAAAACGATGCTCTCTTATGTAATAAACACTGCATTAGCTTTGAATCCAGAAAAAACTGTGATTGTAATAAATCCGAAGATGGATAAAAATAAATTAGTAGGAGTATATCACAATGCGTCCCTACATTTCGTAATTCAGGACCCACCTCGTGGGACAGGAGATGCAGTATTGCAAGCCGAGCCCATTTTCAAAAACTTTAATGGCTCTGTCCTTGTCCTCTGCGGAGATGTGCCATTAATTACACCTCACACTTTGATTGAACTCAAGAATTTCCATTATAATGCAAAGAGTTCTTGCACTATTCTTACTGCCATCCCTCCAAATCCAAGTTTGTATGGCAAGATTGTGAGAAAAGGGGAAGAAGTATTAAAAATAGTAGAAGATTCTGATGCTTCTCCAGAGGAAAAGAAAATAAGTGAAATAAATACAGGAATTTATGTTTTTGACTGTAAAGAGCTATTTAAGGCTCTGCATAAAATTGACCCGTCAAATGTTCAAAAGGAATATTATCTCACAGATACCATAGAGATTTTATGTAATGAGGGAAAACGAGTCAGTGCTTTTCGTGCATCAGATTGGCAGGAGGTCTCAGGAATAAATACAAGAAAAGCACTTGCAGAAGTAGAAAATGTGCTTCAAACTCAAACAATTAAAAAATTACAAGATTGAAGATTTGAAGATTGCAGATACATTTCTAATCTTTTAATCTTTAATCTTCTAATCTTTAAATTTCAAGAAGGAGCATCAATAGAAAATGCAATACTCCAATAAAGAAATTAAGACTTTACGTAAAGAAGCGCTGAAGCTTACTGATACTCCCAGCAGAAAAGGTAAGTTGCTAAGTTTGATTCTCTTCCTGCTCGGCATTTTTTGCATCTTGTATCTTGTGTCCGGCGGCAAGGAATTTATAGAAACAAGGATTGAGCTCAGGCAAAAAGACTTAAGCAAGATAAGAGTGGAAGTTTTAAATGGAACAGAGATTGGTGGACTTGCAGAACGAATTGCCGAAGAACTGCGAAAAAAGGGTCTTGATGTTTTAGGGTACGGAAATGCAGATAAGAAATTAGAGAAAACTGTGATAATTGACAGAAGAGACCATGCCTTGAAAAATGCACGGCTTGTTCGAGAGGTTTTACGACAAGGGAAAATAACTTTTGAACCTCATCCATTACAACTTTTAGAAGTAACGGTAGTTCTGGGTAAGGATTTTAAAATCCACGAGAAAACATCTATTATCAACAAGTGATTCCTAAAAGAATAGCCCAACGGATAGCTCAAGTTCTCCTTGATAAAAAAGCAGAAGATGTTGTGATTATGAATCTCAGGAAAGTTACGGATATGACTTATTATTTTGTGGTTTGTACAGCTAACTCCGCCACTCACTCAAAGGCTCTTGCAAGAACACTTGAGGAAAAAATGGGGTCCCCCTGGCACCTTGAGGGCTATTCTCATGGGCATTGGATTTTATTAGATTACGTAGATGTAGTTGCCCACGTTTTCTTAAAAGATACGCGTGAATATTACGGACTTGAGACCTTGTGGGGTGATGTTCCTACGGAGAAAATGGAATAATCGTAGTTACCCCTCTTCTATAACTCCCGTCCAAAAAAATAATCCTTAAACTACTATGTGTTGTAGGTAATCAAACACAAAATACAACATATAGAAACAACCCCAAAAACCCTTCTTTTTTCCCCTTGACAACTCACCAGATCTGCCGATAAGTATAGTGGTGAATTGTGGTGAAAAGGGGTTAAGATGTATAATGGAAAGTATAGATATTCATTAGAGGAAAAGGGGCGGTTGTTTATACCGGTTAAGTTTAGGAGAGGGCTTTCTCCTGAGGCGGAGGACAGTTTTGTGGTTACGCGTGGTTGGGATGGATGTTTGGGGATATATCCTTTGGATGGGTGGAGGAAAGTGGAGAAAAAATTAGAAGAGTATCCTCAGGAAAATGCAAGGGCAAGGAAGTTGGTGAGATGGTTTTCCGCAAATGCTGAAGTTGTGAGGCTTGATGCACAAGGAAGAATTAAGATTCCTCAGCATCTTTTGGGATTTGCTGGACTTAAGAAAGAAGTCGTAATCATAGGAGTTCTTAATCGGATAGAATTATGGAATCCTGAGGTTTACGAAAAGGAGGAGGAGGAGAGTGACCCCGCGAAGCTTGGGTCACTTGGTAATTTAAAATTATAAGAAATGGTTGATAAGTTTCACGATACAGATGCATGAACCTGTGTTGGTTGAAGAGCTCCTTTTTTGGCTTAATATTAAAGAGAATGGTATTTATGTTGACTGTACTTTAGGGAGTGGGGGGCATACGAAAGCAATTTTCGAAAAAGCCAAGAAAGTAAAGATTTATGGAATTGACAGAGATTTAGAGGCAATATCCAGATTAAAAATTAAAAGTAAAAAGTTAAAAGTTCTACGAGCGAACTTTAGAGCCCTATCAAATATTATAGAAGAGAAGGTTGATGGAATATTATTTGACATTGGAATCTCAAGCGAGCAACTTGATTCGCCGGAGAGAGGATTCAGTTATAGATTTGATAGTCCTCTTGACCTTCGTATGGACCAGAGTCGTGGAGTTCCCTGCTTTGAGTTGCTTGAGAAATTCAATCAGGATGATTTAGAGTTTATTTTAAAAAATTATGGAGAGGAGAGACGAAGCAAAAAGATTGCTGCAGAAATAATAAAAAATAAGCCAAAAACAACGGGAGAACTTGTAGAAATTATCCGTCGGATAACTCCTTATAAAGGAAGGTCAAGGGTTTTAGCTCGCGTATTTCAGGCTTTAAGGATATTTGTAAATGATGAGCTTGAGTGTCTTCGTGAAGGATTATGCGAGGCAACCAAAATTCTTAAAAAAGGCGGAAGAGTATGTGTAATTTCTTATCATTCTCTTGAAGACCGTATTGTAAAGAGATATTTCAAAGAGGAGCCCGCCTTGATTGTTTTGACAAAGAAGCCCGTTCGGCCAAGAGAGAGTGAAGTAAGCAGGAATCCAAGGTCAAGGAGTGCGAAACTCAGATGTGCTGAAAAACAGTAACATAGGAAATGAATACATTAAAGAATTTTACACCAAAAGACATATGGTTATTTGTTTTGATAGGATTCCTTACTGCTCTTATTTATTTATTTGAGCACTCAACTACTGTGAAACTTACCTTTCAAGCCCATGAGAAAACTAAGAAGCTGTCTCAAATCAGTGGAAGCGTAGAAAAACTACGAGTTAAGGAAGTTGCTCTAAGCTCAGCAAAAAGAATATACAGAGTAACTACTCTCCTCAACCCTGTGGGAAAGTAAAATATGGATAAGAAAGTATCTCTTGGAAGACTAACCTTAATTATAGGACTTGCCATTGTATTCGAGCTTTCTATTATTGCGAGACTCATTAATCTCCAGTTTTTCCGTCGCAGTGGGTTCCAGATTCGTGTCAAGGAACAATCGGAAACAAAAGTTAAAGTAACGGCTAAGAGGGGTAGAATTTATGATAGATACCGTAGAATCCTTGCTACCTCTATCAGCAAGCAGTCCACAGGATTCTGCGAAAGGGTATATCCACTCGAAGAGGTTGCAGGAAATTTGCTTGGGTTCGTAGGAAAAGATAATATAGGATTAGAAGGAGTAGAGTATGAATTTGACCCTCTCCTTTCTGGAAAACCGGGATGGATGACTCTGGGCAAGACCCCACGAGGGCATCTTTACCCTTACCCGGGTTATCCTCGCACCCGCGTGAAACCCGCAAAAGACATTGTTTTAACAATAGATGCTGACATTCAAGCTATTATTGAGGCAGCTTTAATGAAAAGAATTAATGAGGTGCAAGCAAAAAAGGGAAGCGCTGTAGTTATTGACCCAAGAACTGGTGAGATATTAGCTATGGCAACAGTCCCTTCTTATAATCCTAATCACTGGAAAAGAGAAGCTTGCCGAAGAAATGTTCCTCTCCAGGACCAATTTGAACCAGGCAGTACTTTTAAAATTGTACCCTTATCTATTATTGTAGAGGAAAGTCTTGTAGGTCTTGAGGACACAGTTGAAGATGGGACTGCAAAAATAACAATAAGTGGCAAGACAATCAGAGATGTTAAGCCACATGGTCCATTCACATTTGCTCAAGCTGTTTGGAAGTCAAGCAATGTAGCGTTTGTTAAACTCACAAACTTAATTGGCAAACACAGATTTTATTCTGCTGCAAGAGCTTTTGGCTTTGGAATTCCAACCGGAGTATCTCTTCCAGGAGAAGCGAGCGGAAGTTTATCTCTTCCATCAGGCTGGAGTAATCTGAGATTTGCAAACCTTGCTTTTGGTCAGGGAGTGAGTTGTAGTTTGCTTCAGCTCGCCTTTGCATATCAGGCAATTGCAAATGATGGAGTGCTCTTAAAACCAATAATAATTAAAGAGGTCATTTCAGAAAAAGGAAAAGTGCTTTATGAAGAGAAACCTATGAAAGTTCGAGAAGTTTTACCTCCGGAAAAAGCAAAAGAGGTTACAGAACTTTTATGTGGAGTAGTAGAAAATGGAAGTGGAATGCTTGCGCGGATTAAAGGGCTGAAGATGGCAGGAAAAACTGGAACTGCAAATAAGTGTGTTAGTGGAAGGTATGTTTCATCTTATATGTCAAGTTTTGTATGTTTTTTCCCAGCAGATAACCCCATATTTCTTGTTGCTACTGTAATTGATGAGCCAAAATATGTATATCTTGGTGGTGAGGTTGGCGGTCCTCTAATGCACGAGATAGCAAGAAAAATCACTCGGATAAGGGAATATAGAGTTATTGACTGCCAACCACCGACCGTGGATAGTGGAGTTGAAGATGAAGCTTAAAGAACTTATAAAAGAGTTAATCCGTCAACCGATGGAGAAAAGTGAAAAGTTAAAAGTTATAGAAAATATAGAAGTAAAAGGTATTAGTTATGATTCACGGCTCGTAAAACCGGGCTGGCTTTTTGTAGCTCTTAAAGGTGATAACTTTGATGGACATTCCTTTCTTGAACAGGCAAAACAAAAGGGTGCAATTGCTGCAATCTGTAATCTGTCTACAGGATCCGATGGACAATCTGTAATCTCTAACCCCAGATTGCCAATTATAGCAGTAGAGGATAGTAGAACCATGCTTGCGGATTTAGCACAGAAATTTTATGGCAATCCATCTAATGATTTAAAAATAATAGGAGTAACAGGAACTTATGGAAAAACAACATCAACTTGGCTATTGAAATCAATATATGAGGCACAGGGTTTGCAAACTGGCTTAATCGGAACCATTAAATACGAGATAGGCGATAACTCTGTATCTGCTCATCATACGACTCCTGAATCCCTTGATTTGCAAAGGATTTTTTATGAGCTAAGAGAACAAGGTATAAAAGTTTGTATTATGGAAGTCTCTTCACATGGACTCGCACTTGAGAGAGTTCGTGGAGTAGATTTTGACATCGCTGCTCTCACTGGCTTAGGCAGAGACCATCTTGATTTTCACCATACTCTTAAAGAGTATGAAAACACAAAACTCAAACTCTTTTCGGATTTAAAACCCGATGCTCTTGCTGTATTAAATCAAGATGACCACACTTTTAACCGCTTCAAAAAATATACAAAGGCAAAAGTTATAAGTTATGGGACTTCTTCTCCACAGGTCGCAGACTCGTTTCAAGATTCTGCGAATAAGTGTAATGTGTGTGGTAAGCTTTGCTCTTCAACTCAAGAGGGAATTGAGGTTCTTATACGATGGGATGGTAGGAAAGAAAAGATTTCTTCTAAGTTGGTGGGAGGGTACAACCTTTATAATGTTTTACTCGCAGCTACTTGTGCTTTAAAAGACGGAGCCAGTTTTGAGGTAATTCGTGAAGGAATAGAGAAGATGGAACAGGTCCCGGGAAGATTTGAACGAGTAGGTCGTGTAATAGTGGATTATGCACATACACCTGAGGCATTGAAATCTGCACTCAAGTCCACAAGAGAACTTGCTAAAGGAAGAATTATATGTGTATTCGGATGCGGGGGAGACAGAGACCAAGGGAAACGTCCTTTAATGGGGAAAATTGCTTCTGAACTCGCAGATTATGTGATTCTTACCACAGATAATCCAAGAAGTGAAGACCCTCTCCAGATTATAGAAGATATTATACAAGGAGTTACTGTTGGAAATTATGAAATCGTTCTTGACCGTGAACAGGCAATCCGTACGGCAATTGAGAGGTCAAGTGAAGAGGACATTATTTTATTAGTGGGAAAGGGACACGAAAATTATCAGATTTACGGCGAGCTGAAAATTCCTTGGGACGATAGAGAAGTAGCAAGAGAAATTCAAAACAATTCACCACAGAGTCAGGGAGACGCGAAGGACACAAAGAATAAGGCACATGTTGTATAAAAACTTTGTGAGCTCTGTGACTTTGGGTCTTTGTGGTTAACTATACTATGGAAGAGATAAGACTTGAAGATATTTTAAAGGCAGTTAGTGGGTCCATTCCCAACTCTCAACTCCGAGGCGAGCCTCTCTCAACTCTTAACTCACAACCCATAAAAGGGGTGAGTATAGATTCAAGAACTGTCAGCCCTGGCGAGCTATTCATAGCTCTTAAAGGTAATAACTTTGATGGACATTCCTTTCTTGAACAGGCAAAACAAAAGGGTGCAATTGCTGCAATTGTGCAAATCCCCAATCCCTCCGCAGGATCCGATGGACAATCCCCAATCCCAAGCATAGTGGTAAAAGATACTCTAATAGCACTTGGAGATTTAGCAGATTGGTACAGAAACCTATTTTCTATTCCAATTATTGGAATTACAGGCTCAAATGGTAAAACGACCACAAAAGAGCTTACAGCAAAATGTCTTTCTACAAAGTATAGAGTTCTGAAGAACGAAAAAAGCTTCAATAGTCTTACAGGAGTTCCTCTCACTTTATTTAATCTAAGCAAGAACGATGAGATATGTGTTCTCGAAATCGGAGCAAATCACCCCGGAGAGATTGGGAGACTTGCTCAAATTGCAAAACCAAGCATTGGCGTAATCACAAACATAGCTCCTACTCATCTTGAGAATTTCAAAACAATTGAAGGGGTTTTAGAAGAAAAGCTTAAATTACTTGAAATGGCAGAGGTTTCTATTTTAAATGCTGATGACCCTCTTCTTTCACAGAGAAGGAATGCTTTTAAATTCGGAATAAACAATGGAGACTTGAGAGCAGAGCTCCTAGAATCAACTAAGGGGATAAGATTTAAAGTAAATGGGGTTCTTTTTGAACTCCCCTTATTTGGGAAGTATCAGGTTTATAATGCTCTTGCTGCTATATCTGTAGGAATTCACTCTAATCTGGAACTTCAGGAGTTGAGCGAAACTCTTAAAGAGGCAGTTCCTGCTCCACATCGTGAAGAAATAATAAATTTTAATGGAATTAAAATTATAGATAGTACATACAATGCAAATCCTGTCTCAATGAGGCTTGCACTTGAAGAATTGAAAAGATACAAGGGACGGAAAGTTGCAATTTTAGGAGATATGTTAGAACTTGGAGAAAATGCAAGCCAGTTCCACCTTGCAATAGGGAAAACCCTCAAAGAATTCGGAGTTCAAATTATAATTGGAGTTGGAGAACTGGCAAAGGGGTATGTTAACGGGAACGGAGTTGATGAGAAATTTTATTTTGAGTCTATAGATTTACTTTTGAAAGAGATAGGAAATGTTATAAAACCCGGAGATGTGATTCTCATCAAAGGGTCTCGTGCAATAGGGATGGAGAGAATAGTTGAAAGTTTAAAGTTGAAAGTTTAAAGCTAAAAAGATGCTTTATCATTTATTATATCCGCTTCACACTGAGATTTCTGCCTTTAATTTATTCAGGTATATTACAATAAGAGCTGGATTTGCTGGTGCAACTGCTCTTATTCTCTCTTTTATATTTGGCCCCAAATTAATAAGATATCTTTCAAGGCAGGGACTATTTGCCGGGATAAGAGAAGAAAGCATACCAAACCAAGAACACAAAACTAATGTTCCCACTATGGGGGGAGTGCTTATACTTTCAGTTAGCATAATTTCTACTCTTTTGTGGACAAATCTTAAGGAAAATTTCATCTGGGTGGCGTTATTTGCTTTTTTAGCTCTTGGAATTTTGGGCTTTTCGGATGACTGGAGAAAAATTAAAAAGGGCAAAGGAATGCGGCCACTTTACAAAATTATGTGGCAAATAGCAATCGGGATTTGTGTAGGAGCATATGTATTTTGGCTACCTAAAGATCCTGCATTCCGAACTGCTACATCCTTACTTTTCGTGAAAAACATTTTTCTTTACTTTAGTGGTTTTTATATCCCTTTTGTAGTTCTGGTAATTGTCGGAACATCTAACTCTACCAATCTTGCTGACGGACTTGATGGACTATCTATCGGCTTGATTGTAGAAGTTGCTCTTGCTTATGCTATACTTGCTTATGCAGTTGGAAATGTAAAAATATCTGATTATTTAAATATACTCTATATCCCTGGAAGCGGAGAACTTACAGTATTTCTTACAGCAATAGTAGGTGCTGGATTAGGATTTCTATGGTTTAATATTCATCCTGCTCAAATAATTATGGGGGACACAGGAGCTTTGGCATTAGGAGGTGCTATTGGCACCTGTGCTGTTTTTATAAAACAAGAAATACTCTTAATTCTTGCAGGTGGAGTATTTGTTATTGAAGTAGTGTCTGTTATTTTGCAAGTAATATATTTCAAACGGACGCATGGGAAGAGATTATTCTTGATGACACCGATTCATCATCATTATTCGAAAACCGGAGTGCCGGAGGAGAAAATTGTTGTTCGATTTTGGATTATGGGAATTTTGTTTCTCCTGATAGCTCTTTCAACACTTAAAATAAGATGAAAGCAGTTAAAGATAATTATAGAGGAAAGAAAGTTTCTGTGATGGGATTCGGCAGGAGCGGCAAAGCTTGTACTAATCTATTATTGAATATTGGAGCAAAAGTCTTTGTAAACGACCAATCCCTCAACCCTCAATCCTCAACCCTCAACCCTGAACTTAAATTTGAGTTTGGAAAACACAGTGAACGAATACTTGATGCAGATATGATTATAATTTCACCGGGTGTTTCTCTGCAGCATCCTATTATTTTGAAGGCAAAAAAGAGAAATATTCCTGTAATAGGAGAACTTGAGTTTGCCTCTCGTTTTATTGAAAACCCAATAATTGGAATAACTGGCACAAATGGAAAAACCACTACTGCTTTCCTTATCCAGAAGATACTTGAATCTGCAGGGATAGACACAATTCCCTGCGGAAATATGGGAATCCCACTTTCTTCGGTGATAGCAAAACTAAAACCTTCTACGGTCCCAATACTTGAAGTAAGCACTTTCCAGCTTGAGACTGTGGAAACTTTCCGCCCGTGGATTGGCATACTCTTAAATATAACTCCTGACCATTTAGACAGACATAAGAGTTTTCAGGAATATAAAGACCTGAAATTAAAACTATTTTCAAATCAGACCGAAGATGATTTTGCTATACTTAATTTTGACGACTCAGTAGTGAGAACCGCTAATACGAGAGCACAAAAATTATTCTTTAGTTGTAAGGGCAATTCGCGAACCGCCCCTATGATATGGGTAAAAAATGGGAATGTTTTCTATGCTCAGGATAAATCATTTAGTATAACCGAACTTAATTTAAAATGGGAATGTTTGCTCCCTGATTATCTCGCAGCTATTCTTGTAGGGAAAATTCTCAAACTTCCCTCAAACTTAATCCTTAAAGGATTAAATTCGTTTACTGGAGTTCCTCATCGGCTTGAGGATATTGGTATGGTGGAGAAAGTAAGATTTGTAAATAATTCTATGTGCACAAACCCAGAAGCTTTTGTGAGCACTCTCCATAGCTTTAAACAACCTGTGATTCTTATTGCTGGGGGCAAAGAGAAAAAGGTGGATATAACTCCAATTGCCCGAGCCATAAATAAATGCACAAAATATACAGTGCTGATTGGCGAAACCGCTCCAAAATTAAGTAATTTACTTAAGGTCCAACACTGTTCTGCCAATACGATGGAAGAGGCAGTGAATCTTGCTTATGCTTATGCTTCTCCCGGTGATACGATTCTTCTATCTCCTGGATTCGCATCGTTTGATTGGTTTAGAGATTTTAGTGAACGAGGTGAAAAATTTAAAGAAGCTGTCAGCAAACTGAAAAATAAATGAAAAAGGTTGATAAAAGTATTCTTATTATCACTCTTATTCTTGTCGGAATAGGACTTATAATGGTTTATTCAAGCTCAGCATTCTCATCATTGAGGTCAACTGATACATCGGTTTTTTTCCTACGCAAACATCTTATCCCATTGAGCATTGGCGTGGTTTTATTTATTGCGATGGTCAAGATTGATTATCATTTCTGGGGGAAGTGCTCTTATCTTATTTTATCAGCAACAACAGTCCTGCTTATAGGTGTTCTTATATTCGGTCCATCTGTTCATGGGGTTCAAAGATGGCTAAGGTTCGGCGGATTTTCTATTCAACCATCGGAAATTGCAAAACTCGGAGTAATAATATTTATAGCTGATTTCATTTCAAGAGAAGACCCCAAAAATCTTAAAAAAGGACTCCTGCCTGTACTCGGCGTAATTGCTACCATTGCCTTGCTTGTCGGTTTAGAACCTTCGTTCGGAGCTCTATCGGTTCTATGCCTCGTCTCTCTTGTCCTGCTGTTTTTGGGTGGAGCAAAAATGTGGCATCTGCTCTTGCTACTCTTAATCGTTGGAGGACTCGGATTTGTTTCCGTCAATCAATTCCCTTATGCTAAAGCAAGAGTTTCTGGCTTCATTGCACAAGAAGGATACCAACTCCATCAATCAATTTATGGAATAGGAGCTGGTGGAATATTTGGCAAGGGACTCGGTAATGGACAGGAAAAACTTTTGTTCTTGCCATACTCACACACAGATTTCATATTCTCAATTATTGGCGAAGAGCTTGGATTCATAGGATGTGCTGGAATCTCCATTTTGTTCTTTTTCTTATTAATAAAGGGTATAAAGATTGGAACTCATGCGGAAAGCCAATTTGGATTTTTGCTTGCTTGTGGCATTTCGCTTGTAATTTTTATAAGTGCTTGCTTCCATATAGGAGTTTCTTCTGGGCTACTACCTACCACTGGAATACCGCTTCCATTTATCTCGTTCGGAGGCTCAAATCTATTAACGAATCTTGCAGGCATTGGAATATTATTGAATATAAGCAAAAGTAGTAATGGAGTTATATGAATGAGTTAGAGAGTTCTATGAGTTGTGGAGTTAGGGAGTTCCCTATGAAAGATGTAGAGTTCTACATAAAAGACGTGGACATCCCCGGAAGAACGGGGGACATCCCTAAAGCAAATATGAGATGAAGATAATTATTGCAACTGGAGGCACAGGAGGACACATATTTACAGGGCTTGCTATTGCTGAGGAATTGGATAATCTTGGAGTCAAGGTGCTAATCGTTGCTTCGAAATCCGCACTGCCGGATGCTATTATACAAAAACAATATCCGCTCGAGATTACTTGCCAGCGTCCATTGCTTGGCAAAAACCTCAAACAGAAGCTTGCATTCCCTGTTTTCCTGGGGCTTTCATTATTTCAGTCTATATATATAATAATGAGAGAAGCTCCAGATGGCGTAATCGGAACTGGTGGATTTGGCTCTTTCTCGCTTGTGTTTGTTGCTGCTTTCCTGCATATTCCCACAATAATAACGGAAATCGATTCTGTCCCCGGACTTACTACAAAAATACTTTCAAGATTCGCTCACGAAATCTGGCTCGCTTTCCCTTCTGCCAAGAACAAATTACCAGCTAAAAAAACAATCCTCGCTGGGGTCCCTGTTAGAAAGAAGATTACAAAACCTACTAAAACTATTAAGGATTTTGGACTATGTGATAACAAGCCTACTATATTTGTCTTCGGTGGCTCAAGAGGTGCGAGACATATAAATGAAGTCCTCGAGAAAGTTTTAGACCTCAAAATACTCCCAGATTTCCAATTTATATGGCAAACCGGCGACTCACAACTCACAACTCGTAACTCAAAACTCCCAAATGTTTATATCACTAAATTTATTGATGATATAGAAAACGCTTATGCCAATGCAGACCTCGTAGTCTCAAGAGCAGGTGCTTTAACCATTGGCGAGATTACAGCTATTGGTTTGCCCGCTATTTTCATTCCTTATCCTTATGCTACTGGGCAACACCAACTTTTAAATGCAAGAGCTTTGGAAAAAACGGGCGCTGCAAAAGTAATTTTAGATAAGGACTTAACCCCTGAACTCCTTGCAAAAGAAATAAAGAGGATAATCGAGGATAAAAAATTACAAACTAAGATGAAAACAGCTATGAAACAATTTAGTAACCCCGAAACAGCTAAACTAATAGCTAACAGAATGTTAGAACTATGCAACTAACTTATGTTTAGACATATAAAAAAGGTTCATTTTGTAGGAATTGGAGGCATCGGGATGAGTGGAATAGCAGAACTGCTTATTAACTCAGGTTACGAAATATCGGGCTCTGATATTCAGCTTTCATCTGTTACTGCGAGACTTGAAAAACTTGGTGCCCCTGTTTCAGAGGGACATCATCCCAAAAATATCGGCTCCGCAGATTTGGTCGTCTATTCTTCTGCAATTAAAACTTCAAACCCTGAACTCCGACAAGCTCGCAAAAGAAAAATCCCCTGTATCCCAAGAGCTGAAATTCTCGGCGAACTTATGCGTATGCGAGAGGGTATTGCTATTGCTGGAACTCACGGAAAAACCACTACTACCTCAATGGTCGGAAAAATCCTTGAAACCGCTGGCTTCGACCCTACTATCGTTGTAGGTGGAATACTCAGGTCTCTTGGCACTACTACAAAGCTCGGTCAAGGCAAATTTATTGTAGTTGAGGCAGACGAGAGTGATAAATTATTCCTTAAATGGTCTCCCGTCATTACTGTTGTTACTTCTATAGATGAAGACCACCTCGACCGCTATAAAAACCTTGAAGAAATAAAGGAAACCTTCCTTAAATTCACTAACCGAGTTCCATTTTATGGATGCAACATTGTGTGTAACGACGAGCCCCATATTGCTCAGATTATCCCAAGAATGAAAAAAAGATGCATCACTTACGGATTTAGCGAAGAGAGCAAAGTCAGAATAAAACATTACGAACTTGGAGAAACTTCTCATTTTCGCCTTCAAACCAATGGCGATGATTTGGGAGAATTTACACTCTCTCTTCCTGGGATTCATAACATTTTAAACGCCTGTGCCGCTATTACTGTTGGCATTGAACTGGGAATCCCTATTCCTATAATAAAGCAAGCAGTATCAGAATTCAAGGGTGCCCACAGAAGATTTGAGTTAAAGGGTGAAAAAAAAGGGATTAAAATTATGGATGATTATGCTCATCACCCCAGAGCAATAGAAGCTACTCTCCAAACCGCTAAACAACTCTTCTCGGGAAGAATTATTGTTATCTTCCAACCTCACTTATTTTCAAGAACTCAAAAGCTTATTGACAGATTCGCTTACTGTTTCAAGGATGCAGATTATGTTATTATCTCTTCTATATATCCCGCAAGAGAAACTCCTATCCCGGGAATTACTGGAGAACTCATTGTGCGACATGCTATTTCAACAGGATATAAAAATATTTCTTATATCCCGTCAAAACAAAAAATTATTGATTGGTGTTTAACTAATTTAAAACCAGGTGATACTTTATTTACCATTGGTGCTGGCGATGTCTATAAAATTGGCGAAGAACTACTCAATGAAATATAATAATGATTCTTGAACTTTTAAACTATCAACTGTTAGCTGTTAGCTAACATAGGAGGTTATTATGAAAAACCAAATTATTGCTGGCATTGATTTAGGAAGCTCTAAAATCGCTTGTATGATTGCTAAAACAAGTGCCCCTCCACAGGATTCTGCGAATAATCCAGCCCCAGAAATCATTGGTGCAGGGATTTCAGAGCCTAAGGGTTTCTCCAATGGTTTGGTGGTCAATCTCGAACTTGCTGCTCAATCTATTAAAAATGCTACTTCTCTTGCTGAGACGCAAGCTGGTGTTAAACTATCAGAGTTATATATTGCTATTACAGGTGCACACATTAAAGGTGAATCCTCAAAAGTTTCTCTCTCCATTTCACCTGACAAAGAGATTACGCCTGCTGATGTTTCTCAACTCGTTCAACAAGCTTCCACTGTTGACCTCCCATCTCACCGTACTATCATTCACTCGTTCCCCCAAGAATTTATTCTTGATGACCTCCACGGCATCCGCGACCCCATTGGTATGAACGCTAACCGCCTACAGGCCTCTATTTACATTGTTACTGCTACTTCTACCGCCATACAAAATATCCAGAAAGCCATTAATAGAGCAGGATTTAAAGCAAGAGAGTTCCTCCCTCAGCCCATCGCCGCTTCTTACTCTGTCCTTGATTCCAATGACCAAGAACTCGGTTGCATGCTTATTGATATTGGCGGTGAAACTACTGATGTTGCTGCCTTCTATAACGGTGGTATTTATGATACTCTTTCACTCGGTCTCGGCGGAGCTGATATTACTAATGATATTTCTATCGGACTTTCTATATCAAGATATCATGCCGAACAACTAAAAATCAAACACGGTGCTGCTCGCTCTGACCTTGCTTTCTCACTCTCATCTCCACAGGATTCTGCGAATAAACACTCCTCTCCAATTAAGATTCAATCTCTCGGCAAAGACATTGAACAAACCATTGATAAAAAATCTCTCATTTCCATCATTGCTCCTCGCGTTGAGGAAATCTTTGGATTGCTTCACAGAAAACTGAAATATCCGACTGACTTAGAGCTCCTTCCTGCTGGTATCGTTCTTACCGGAGGTGCTGCTAAAATGCCTGGCATTTCAGGACTTGCCGAACGCATCTTTGGTATCCCTGCTAAAATTGGTATCCCTAATACTGTTCAATCGCTTAATCAATATAAAGACCCTTCTTTTGCCACACCTATCGGCCTTATTATTTATGGCTCTATAGATAAATCCGCCTCAAACGGAAATAAAAGAAACGGAAGGATGGGAAAATCTTCAAAAGCACCTTTGCTCTCATCTTTCTCTAATCGTGTGAAAAGCTGGCTATTAGAATAATTATGATTATGAAATCACAAGATTTTACAAGACTCAAAGATACAGGAGAAAGGGAGAATTGTGAGAAAAGGAGAAGAAATATTTAAATTTTTTCCCTTTCTTGCTTTCTCCATTCCTCCTATGTCTGTATTTAATCTGTGTTATTCTGTGTCTAAGAAACTATTATGAAAAACCTAAGATTCCAATTCTCAGACCAACAAGTTGCAAACTCTGTACAAGATTCTGCAGACACGAACCACGAACACGAACCACGAACACGAACACGAATTAAAACTATCGGTGTCGGTGGATGTGGCGGCAATGCTATTAATACTGTACTTAAAACTATAACTCCCAACTCCCAACTCTCAAACTCTTCAACTCCCCAACTTGTAACTCCCAACTCCTTTATTGCCATTAATACTGACCGTCAAGCACTTTCTATTTCCAACGCTCCTACCAAAGTTCAAATTGGTATCTCTATCACAAAGGGCTTTGGCTCTGGTGGAGACCCGGAAATTGGCAAAAAAGCCATTGAGGAAAATATTGATGATGTTAAAACTGTTATTAAAAATACCGATGTCCTTTTCATTATCGCCGGTATGGGTGGAGGTACTGGAACAGGTGCTTCACCTACTATCGCCAAAATCTCAAAACAATCCGGAGCTTTTACTATTGCCATTGTTACTTTTCCCTTCGATTGTGAAGGTAACAAACGTGCCCTACAAGCTACTGCTGGTATATCTGAATTAAAAAAATACACTGATGCCCTCTTGTTACTCCATAATCAAAAATTGCTTGTTATGACTTCCAAGGAGACCCCTCTTGTCAATGCTTTTGAACTCATAAATCAAACTATAGCCCAGACAGTTCAGGGATTAACAGAGATTATTCTCTTGCCGGGGCTCGTTAATGTAGATTTCGCTGATATACGGACTCTTATGTCTCAAAAAGGAGATGCTTTCGTCGGAACTGGGTCCTCCAATTATAGTATCGGCTCCTCTTGTAATGTAGCTCAAGAACTTAATCCTGTTAACATCAATCCTAACCCCCAAACCCTAATCCCTAACCGTACTATTATTGCTTTACAACAAGCTATTAATTCTCCATTCCTCACGAAATCCTGTTTGCGAGGTGCATCGGGTATCCTTATTAACATATCCGCCGGCCAATCCCTTACTCTGTTTGAAGCAAAAAATGCTATTTCTACTGTCAGAGATATGGTTCACCACGATGCTAATATTATTTTCGGCATTCACATTAATCCCACACATAAAGTATGTACAGAACAGGATGAAGTCAAAATTACTATAATTGCCACTGGAATAAAGCAAGATTATTGTAAACCATACAAATATTCAGAGCAAAATCTGAAAATCCCAGCATTCAAGAGGAAAAATTATGATTTCTTAGCCTTTAAAAAACACGAAAGTTCAGAGATTCTTACTTTCTCAAAACGTCAAAATGGGCTTAAATCCTAAATTCAGAGCACATTACTCAAAAAAAATGAAAAAAAATGAAAAAAAACCTTGACAGATTAAAATTGAGATTTATTAAATAACTATGATGAAAGTAAAATATTTAATTCCCATTTTTATTCTTATACCAGTTTTAAGTTTGGCTCAAGGCACAAGATTAGCTATTTGCAGAGTTGTTGCTGGTGTCCCCGTTGATATAGTTACTCCGGGTGTCGGAAAACAGCAAATCGCTCCTGACGCAGCTTTTGCAGGTGCTTCCGTAGTATTAGGTATAGGTCTATTTGATGATGCATGGAATCAAGTCGCCCTGGACCATACTTGTCAACTGAACATAGTAAATTCTGAAGCAGTTCCATTCTTGTCGGCAGAAGATATTGCGACACCGGGAGTTCAAGTAACTATTCAAGTTCCAAGATCGATTGTACTTAATAACCCTACGCCTGGAGTAGGCGCGCTTGAATTCTTCCCTTATAGAGCAACTATTTATTTAGATGCTGGATTAGCCCCTGATATTACTCAATACCAATTTGTAGTAACAGATATAAGTGACCCTACTGTTTTGCCCGATACTTCTTTCCCTCTTGATTCTGTTATGCCAGAGCCACTTACAAAACTTGTATTAGTCCTACCCGGAGAGTCACACTACCCAGGTAAATTCGAGTATTTTCTTACAGGTACTCCCCCTCGTCTGGGACATCCAAGTGATCTTTCCGCAGGTTTTCTTTATTCCTTTATTATTTATGGAACTGATAGATTCGGAAATACTTGCCCGGGTATGCCGGCACATGCAGTGTTTCTTGAAAGATCTCAAGGTAGATTAGCACCTGAAAGTCCACTCCCTACTGACATCGGTTCACTTGATCAGCCGGGAGCAAACGGTATTTCTATTGCAAAGAGAGTTTTTGGAGTCCGTTATGCAGGAACAGGACGCGCATTTTTAAGAGTTAACAGTACTACTGCGCTTCCTCCTGGTGTATGGCCGGATGGTGAACGTGAGTTTAGTATCTTGGGTGAGCCACCGGATCCAGAGAATATGATAGTAGTAAAACCTAATCCCATTGGTAATGGCCCGAACTCAGGACCGTGTGCAGAAATAGTAATTAAAAAAGACCCCCGGTATGGAGGAGATATAAGGGCAAAGATATTCAATCAATTTGGTGCACTTGTGCGTGAATTTCAAAATGAAGACATAGAAGGACTATACGATGATTCTAAAGGATTTTGGTCAATAACATGGTGCGGTGATAACGATAAAGGTTGTAAAGTATCAAATGGAGTTTATCATTTTTGTGTAGAAATAATACAGGTTGAAAAAGCAGGTATATGGAGAGCAAAAATAGGAGTAGCATGGTAAAGAAAAACTTTAAATCCAGATATTTCCAAATCCCAAAAATAGTGGCAGTATTATCACTCATTGGCGTTTGGAGTTTCCCAGCCTATGGAGTTGGGGATGCCGGTATGTATGGTGAGCTCTTTACTTATTGGGGAGCATCGGCAAGAGACCTTGGAATGGCAGGTACCTTGACAGGACTTGCGGATGATGCGAGTGCAGGATATTTTAACCCTGCTGGACTTGTTCAGCTAAATACTCAAAAATTAACTTTTATGCACTCTATTGTCTTTGCTGGAGGTGGAACATCCGCTGAAGTATTATCTTATTCACGACCAGCTTCAGGAACATCAGGATTTGGGGCTACCTTCATTCACCTCTTTACCCCGGGTATACAGCTTGCATACAATGATAGAGTAAGAGGTGGATACAAATATACTAATCGAGAGGTCGGAGGATTATTTACTTATTCCACGAGGTTGATGGGACCTGTATTGGCAGGGGCTAATGCTAAAATCTTCTACCATCAGCTCTACAACTACTCAGGAATGGGATTCGGGTTAGACCTTGGACTCTTTTTCTTCCCTGCCGAAGTGTTTTCCTTCGGAGTAAATGTCCAAAATGTTGTAAAACCAGCTGTTAAATTTGTAGATGAAACTTCCTCATTCCCAACTGTTTTACGTACTGGTGCATCAATTAGACCTTTTGGAGAAAAACTTGCAGTTACAGTTGATATGATTTGGTCAGAGTACAGATCACCCAGTTTTGGGGCTGGAATAGAATATAAACCCTTCCAGATGTTTCATATGAGGGGAGGAGCTAATCAATCATTTGCAGGCTTGGGATTCGGATTGTGGAAAGACCAGTCCAGATATGAGGTGCAACTGGATTATGCATTTCTAATTCCTTTTGCTACTGGTAGTATGTATGGATTTGGACATAATTTCTCGCTCTCCTTGATGTTTGGAGGATTCAGGGCAAAAGCTTCGTGTCCTTCTATTGCTTTCTCTCCTACTTCCGGAACAGAAGGTAAGAATATTGCTTGGCTTTACTTTGATGTTAAACCAAGAACCAAAGTTAAGAAATGGCAGGTACTCGTTAAAGATGAAGCCGGTACCGTTGTTAGAAAGATTGGTGCCTGGGGAGAACCTCCTTACAGAGTATCTTGGGATGGCAAAGATGACAATGCTATATTGGTTCCTGATGGAAGATATTACTATAGCCTCAAAGTAGTTGAAACGAGTGGAAGAAGTTGGGATTATGAGGGATACTTCTCTTCATTGTATACAGTGGGACCTCCAGGTACAATCATTGTGAAACCTAAAGGAGAAACTCCCAAATATCTCCTTGAAGAACGTAGGCAACCCAAAGAAACTCAAAAAGGTGAAAAACGCCGAAAAGGGCGAAAAAGAAAGAAAAGGTAAATGTATACCTTCCTTGCGTGTTTCCTTAGCTTAACTGTCGTTAAGTCTCCTACAGACAGCTTTCAGGTTATAGAGGCTTTATTCGCTCGTGAGCAATACGAGGAAGCTCTCGGAGGATATAAGGGCCTTATAAAATTTGAAGATACTGCTCCGGAAGCTCTTTATCGTATGGGTGAATGCTATTATAACCTTGAGCAATACGAGGAAGCTATTCTTGTTTTTAAGCACTTGCGCGAAACATATACAGAATCCTATCTTTGCCCAGAAGCTATTTATTCTATCGGTATTTGCTGGCTTGTCCTCGGAGATACTAAATCAGCCAGCCACTACTTAATAGATGAAATAGATGAATTCCCAGGCTATATAGACGAGAAACGTATCCTCTCAGGAAAAGGCATTGCCCTCTATGCCGAAGGGAAGTATAGAGATGCGCTTATACACTTGGAACGTTTGCACACTAAGGAAGGATTATATTATAGAGGGAAATGTTATGCAAAACTCGGAGACCCCTTACGAGCTATTGGAATTTATAAACAATTAATAAAAAAATACCCTAAAACAAAAATTGCTGAGTATGCTGCCTTCAAAATGGGAGATGCTTTATTTGAGAATAAAGATTATCCCGGTGCTGCTGAAAAATACCAATCTTTTATGGACCATTACCCTTGGACAGAACTTAAAGATTATGCAAGATATAAACTTGGTTGCTGTTATCTGGACCAGGGACAGTATGAAAAAGCTATCCAACTTTTCTTATATGAGATAAAAGCTCCTGACCCCTGGCTCTGTGCTCATTCATGGTATCAGCTCGGCATCTCACGAATGAAGCTTAATAGACTTGAAGATGCTATCAAATGTTACCAACGCACAAAAGCTGATTACCCGGATATGAGAGTAGCTGCCCTTTCTCATATAAAATATGGACAATCGTATATCCAGCGTGGAGATACTACCGGAGCCCAGCTCTCTTTCCAACAAGTATCTTCAGTTTATCCCACGGGAAATTTTGCAGGACTTGGAGATTTCTTGACTGGCACTGCTTTCTATATCCAAGGGAGATTTGTTGAGGCAGTTGAATATTACCATAAAATTATAAGACTTCATCCAGCATCAGAAGCTCTTCTCCCTGCATATGCAATGATGCTTTATTGCTACCTCCAGTTGGGGAGTTTTGAGGAAGGTGCGTCGGTCGGAAGCTCTCTTTATAAAATAATTAGGCATGAGGACCCAAAAGAACCTTGGGTTGGTCGTGCAAAATTATACTTGGGAGAGCTTTACTACTACCTTGATAGATACCCAAAGGCAATAGACTTTTATGAAGAAGTTATAAAGGATTTCTTGATTCCTGAAGTAAAAGCTCCTGCCTTTATTGGAAAAGGGTGGTGCATGGTTGAGCAGGGGAATACTGAAGAGGGGCATGATATACTAAAAGATGCTTATCAAAGATGGTCCACTACAGATACTAGCTGGGCAGTATCTTCTCTTTATGGATGGGGTGTTGCTTCATTTAATGGTGGTGACTTCGAAGATGCTTATAATACTTTCTTGTTCGGGGTCGGAGACCTCTATCCTGAATGTGAGGTAGCAGGAAATGCTTACTATCATGGAGGGAAAGCGATTGCTGCTCTTGGAAAATATGGAACTGCCATTGAATACTGGCAAAAAGTGCTTGATGAATATCCTACTTGTAAAGTTGCATCTAATGCCGCTTTTGACTTAGGCCGTGTTTATTTCATGGCAGGACAATATGATGAGGCAATTAACTCCTACGAGATAATACTTGAGGACTATCCCAAATCTGATATTGTCAGGGAAGCCCAATTCCAGATGGGGGCTACTTACTATAGCGCACAGGAATATGAAGATGCAGTACGAGAATTCCAAAAATTTATTGATTTGTATCCGGGGGACCCTTTAAGGGATCAGGCTCGTACTCAAATACAGACTGTCCTTTATATATGGGGACAGCAAGACAGGGAAGTTTTGATGGAACTTATCGAGAAATATCCCGGTTCTGAGTTTGCTGCTGAGGCTCAGTGGCAAATTGCTGCAGAAATTTATAATGATGAAGAATACGAAGAAGCTATTAAGGAGTTCCAGAAACTCGTAGTCAACTTCCCCGAATCGCCTAAAACAGCAGAGGCTCAATATTTTATAATATCAGCTTATGGAATATTAGAAAAATATGATAAGAGAATAGAAGAATGCAAAAGATTTTTAAATTATTTCCCCAATGATGCAAAAGTTCCAGATGTATACTTCCAGATGGGAGCTACCTACTTTAATATAGGAAGATATGTTGATGCTATTGGTGCCTTTGAGGTAATCATTGATAAGTACAAGGATTATGAAAAATATAACAGGGCAGGTTATTACCTCGGCATCTCCTATAAAAATCTCGGCGAGAAGAAAAAGTCAGAAAGGTTGCTTGAGAAATTTGGAGAAGAAACTAAAGAAGTAGAAGAGTAATTTTTTTCTTGACAAGTCTTGAATTTCACTCAATATAAATTAAGGTGTTTTAGAAAAAGAGTTGTTCTGAAAAGGAGGAAAAGATGGTAATTGGTATTCCTTTGTGGAAACTTATATTTAATCCGTTTATCTTCATTATTGAAGTGGTGCTTGTGGTCGCTATCTTTGTCATAGTTGAAAGATGGAAAAGCTTAAGGAAGATAAAATTTGATACCAAAAAGTTTACGCAAGATATAAGAAACTCTCTTAAAAGGGGAGGGACTAAAAGAGCTATGGAAATATGTGAGTCTGAAGACCATCCTCTCGCTAATGTGCTTATGGAAGGGCTTCGAAATGCCTCGCTCGGAAGAGAAGATGTATATGATGCTCTTGATGAAGCACTTATGAGAGAAAGAGGGATACTTGAAAAGAGAGTTGGGATGCTTACTGTAATCGCATTTATTGCTCCTCTTCTCGGGCTGTTTGGAACAGTTGTTGGAATTATTCAAGCATTTAGTGCTATGGCTGTTGCCGGAGGAGCTGACCCTACTGCAATGTTATCAGGAATTGCTGTTGCCCTCCTTACTACTGCATTTGGGATTATCGTTGCTGTCCCTGCTGCTATCACTTACGGAATGTTCTCTGGAAAAGTAGATGCAATTTCAGCAGAAATTGAGATTGGCTCAAAAAACCTCGTTATTGCACTCTCGGAACATGTATGGAGGAGATCAGGAAAATCAAGAATTAAGAAGTCTGACGAGTAGTCAAAAAGAATAAAATATGATAGCTGGTATTCCTATTTTAAAGTTGATATTTAGCCCGTGGATTCTTGTCCTCATTGCTGTTTCAATTGTCTCACTGGGTACTATACTTGACAGACTTATATATTTTGGAAAACTTAAATTGGATACCCCACGATTCCTCCGTCAATTGAAGGAGTTTATTAAGGGAAAACAACTCAAAAGAGCTACGGAACTATGTGAGTCAATTGACCATCCTATTTCCCGACTTGCAAAAGATATGATTGAGTCAGCTAATCTTCCAAGAGCTCAAATCTTCTCATCAATTGAAAGAGCAAGGGCAAGAGAACTGCAAGTAATCTCATCTCATGTGGGAGTTCTTAGTGTAGTCTCTTTCATTGGTCCTTTACTTGGACTATTGGGAACAGTTGTGGGTATTGTCCAGGCTTTTGCAGCTCTTGCTGAAACTGGAGGAGGAAGTCCTACTGCAATGATGGCTGGTATAGCGGTAGCTTTAGTAACTACTGCGTGTGGAATTGCTGTTGCTGTCCCTGCTGCTATTGCTTATGGGATATTTTCCGGCAAAGTAGATGCAATAGATCATCAAATGGAAATGGTTGGCAGTTCAATCATTCGGGTGCTTTCTGAACGGAAATTGATAGATACATCTGTGAGCCAGAAAATAAGAAAAAAACGAGAAGCCCCGGAGAAAGCTAATCCTTCGGAAGCCTCAGAGGCACTTACTCCGGGAATAAATATGGCTTTGCTTCTTATTTGTTTCTTTATGCTTTTTGTTCCTAATATGTATCAATCAAACTTCACAGTCTCTACTCCTGCTCTCTCAAAATCTAAACAAAAACAAGATGAGCAGAAGAAAAAAACAGAACTTAAACTCAACATATATATGGCAGCAGACGGCTCTGTTTTTATAAACAATCAACTTATGCCTCCTGATGTTGCGGTACAAGATGAACTTATGCGTCAACTTTTACTGAGAAGTTTAAAACGACTTTGTATTATATCAGCAGATGAAACACTTTTTCACTGGCAGATAGTTGATTTGATGGACCGTGCAACTGTTTGTGGAGCCGAGAAAGTTCTCTTGCTTAAACGTAGTAGGAGTAAAAAGGGATGAAAACACATAAAGCTACTATGAATGTATCGCCACTTTGCGATGTTTGTTTTACTGTTCTTGTAACTCTGATGGTTACTGTCCCGATAATGGCGATTTCAGGAAAATTTAAGGTAGATCTCCCAGCGGCTCACACAAAGGAAATGCGAGACGAGGGAGCTTTGAATGTCAGTATTAAGCCAGAAGGTGATTCATTGCTTGTCGCGATTGGTGATAAAGATGCTCCTTTTGAAGAAGCACTTGATATGCTTGAAGAAGAGATAAAGAATGACCCAGGGAGAATGATTCTCATAAGGGCAGATAAGTTTATTCTCCATGGAATGGTTCTTGATTTGTTAAGATTTGCAAAACTTAAAGGTGCCGAAAGGATAGCTATCGCTACAGTAGGAAAATAAAAGAAATGGATAAAAGATATACTATATGTCTTTCAATTGCTTTTCTTGTTCATGCATTAATAGTTTTCTTCTTCCAGTTTCAGAAAATGATGGAGCAAAGAGCAGCGGAAAGAAGATTTATTGGAGTAGAATTTAGGGAAGAGGAAGAGAAGAAAAAAGAAAAGAAAAAAGAGATCAAAAAAGAGAAGAAACTTCTTACTCCAAAAACTCCGACTGTATCACTTAAAGATAAATTTAAATACAGGGATAAAAGTAAAATATCAGAAGATGACTTAAAAAAACTTGCACAAATTGCTGCCCCACTGAAAATAGCTGCGCCGAATAAGGTGATAGACATTGACAAAATGCTTGAAATGCACAAGAGCCAAATTAATATAGATATGGGCGACTTTGAGAAACTTGATTTGGGTAATGCGATTGGTGACTTGGATGTTATTACATTAGGTAAAGGAATGTCAACCGAGGATATATTAAGACAAGATGTAGTTGAGCTCCCGGCATCCGCACTTAGTGGCCAATTAGGTCTATTCACTACAATGGGTGCAGGTATATCAGGAGAAGGTGGGGGGATAGAACTTGATAGAGCAGATGGAAGTTCCCTTGTAGAAAGCAAAGAAGTTTTTAAAAAATCAGTCAAAAAGGCTGATAAAGAAACAAGAGTTGCAAAGGCAGAGGGACCGCAAACTGTAGTTGAAATAACAGGTGCACTTGCAGACCGTCAACAGATTAAAGGTCCACTTCCTCCTTTTCCAGATTGGGCTTTACAAAGAGGAATATCTGGTTATCTAAGAATTAAAGTGACAGTAGATGCAAGTGGGAAAATATCAGGAGCTGTGATTCCACTTGCCACAACTGGGTATCCGAATTGGGATAGTGCAGTAATATCTTGGGTTAAAAAACACTGGAAATGGAAAGCAGTTCCAGGACTTAGTTCACCAGGATGTATTGGCTTCCAGTTTATAATTGGTTAAATTACCCCAACTTTTAGATAGATGAATAAAAAGGAGAAAACGATGGTACTACAAAAAATAAAAAAAACTATGATTTGGGCTTTTGGGTTAATTTTTGTTCTTGTATTTAGTGCTCCTGTCTTCTCTCAGGAAGAAGGGGCAGAAGAAGATAAATTGGGAGGAGGAGATGTTGAAATAAAAGGAAAATTCAAGGGCAAAATTGATGAAAAAAAGCCTATGATTAAGTTGTATTTTGACCCATTTGAAGCCCTTGCTGCTTACATTAAAAGAGGAGAATACATTTATGATAAACAACTGGGATTGAACTCAGACCTCGCATCTACACTATATCCAATTCTTGCGTCAGAACAAGTTATAAAACCTTGGCTTCACGGAATTGTGAAAAAGGAAATTTCCTTGTTTAATCCGATATATGGAAGCGATGTGAATGAGTGGACGTTATTTATAAGAGATGAAAAAGGCAGTCTCTTTAAAAAATGGGAAGGCAAAGGGGCTCCTCCTCGAAATATCTCCTGGAATGGAAGAGGAAAAGATGAATCAATGATGAACCCGGGAATTACTTACATTTATTCTGCAGAAGCAAAAGATGCACTTGGAAATGTATCTAAGGTTATTGGTCGTAAACTTATAGTGAAAGGTATTTTATATAAAGAAATGGGTGAATGGATAATTGCATTAAGAGGAGATAGGGTGTGGACATCAGGAACTTCCAAATCAATAACTGAAGACGGATTTGAGCTACTACGAGAAGCAGCGGATATTGCAAAACAGCTTTTTACAAGAAAACTTACTGTTGAAGTTTATGCAAGAAATGAGTCATTGTCTAGAAACCAGGGGCAAATCATTATGAACTATCTTCTTAATAACATGGTTATACCCTCATATTCAATTACTCATGTCTCAGGATTTGTTGACGAAGTATATAAAAGTTCTTACATCAAAATTATACTTTAATCATGCGGGGGGCGTAGCTCAGTTGGGAGAGCGTCTCGTTCGCAACGAGAAGGTCGACGGTTCAATTCCGTTCGCCTCCAAAAATGACTCTGTTATTCTGAACGGAGTGAAGAATCTCGAGTAATAGTTAAACCCATTTACTCATATATAAAATAGACGAAGTGTATCAAGTATTCCCTCTTAAATATAGGCCAAAGACTTTTGATGAAGTAATTGGTCAGACTCATGTTACTCAGACTCTTAAAAATGAGGTTAAATATGCAAGAATTGCCAACTCTTACTTGTTTGCCGGACCAAGAGGAGTGGGAAAAACTACAACCGCAAGGATATTTGCTAAGGCATTAAATTGCGTAAATGGCCCCACGACTGAACCTTGTAATTCTTGCCAGCGATGCAAGGAAATACAACTCGTGAATTCTCTTGATGTCCTTGAAATTGATGGTGCGTCCAATCGTGGAATTGACGAAGTCCGTCAACTCCGTGAAAGAGTTAAATATGCTCCTTCTCATGGAAAATATAAAATCTATATTATTGATGAAGTCCATATGTTAACAGAGGAAGCTTTCAACGCTTTGCTAAAAACTATTGAAGAACCACCTTCTCATGTCCTCTTTATTCTTGCCACTACTGCTCCTTACAAATTGCCACTTACCATTCTATCAAGATGTCAGCGATTCAACTTCAGAAAAGTTAGTCCAACCTCCATTTCGGAAAAGATAAAAAATATTGCACTCCTTGAATCTGTAGAAATTGATGATTCTGCCTGTTCCTTTATTGCTAAATTTGTAGATGGTTCACTCCGGGATGCCATATCTATGCTTGACCAGCTTATTCCATATACTAATGGTAAAATAAAAACTACAGACATACAAACTCTTCTTGGATTACCTCCACAAACTATCTTCTTTGAACTTACAGATTATATCATAAAAAGAGACTCTTCTTCTATGCTTACCTTGACTCAAGATATAATAAATCAAGGAATAGCTCCTAAAGAGTTGCTGTCGGGACTCATTAATCATTTGCAGACTATTTTTCTCTTTAAAACCGGTATCCCTATTGATAATGAATCTACTTCTGCTTACAACAAACAGGTCTCTTTGCTTAAAACACCACATATACTCCGTCTCATAAAATTCTTGTTTGACACAGAAAAAAATATGAGAAATGCACTATCAGAGGAAACTTACCTGCAACAAGCTCTTGTGAGAGCTTCAATTTGTACACAGATTTCAATTGACGAAATACTTGCTCAACTTGGCTCTGCCTCTAAATCACATGGTGACACAGACAAAATACTCTCCGATAAGAGTCCGATGACTCCAAAAGAATCGAAATCTTCAGACCAGCCCGTGAAGACAAAAGACCAATTTCCAGTTTCACATCCTCCACTCCGCGGTGAACCACAAGAAGAACCGACAAATCTTCAACAAATATGGAAATCACTGTGCCAAAAATTAACTGCTGAAAAACACTCTTCTCTTGAAAGTGTTATTGCTCAAATTACTCCCCTTGAACTCAATGATGAAAAACTCCTTATCCAATGTGCCAATGATTTCCTTAAAGCAAAGATAGAGAAAAATTTATCATTCCTTGAGGATGCACTTAATGAAATTGTCAGCAAACCAATACATATCATTTTTGAGCCTTCTAAATCTAAAAAGAGTCTGTTAGAAGAGCCAATAGTTAAAACTACAATTGAAATGTTCAACGCCGAACCAGTTACAACCCACAAATAATGTCAAAAGATCTTGGACAAATGCTTAAAAAATTTGAAGAAGTGAAAAATCTAATTGCAAAAATGCAAGACCAATTTAAAAACAAAAAAGTTGAGGTCAATACAGGAGCTGGGCTCGTAAAAGTCGTAGCAAATGGGAATCAGGAAATTATAGAAATTCATATTGACCCAGAACTTATACGATTAAAAGACAAAAAATTACTTGAAGATCTTATAAAATCTGCTGTCAATCAGGTAAGGCAGGAGGCGATGAAAGTGTCACAAGACTTGGTTAAAAAAGCTATGGGCGTTAACGCAAAAGATTTTGGGAACTTTCTCTCTGAGTAATTAAAGCAATTCCTATGTCAAAAAGTAGGGGGTAATATGGAAAAGATTTTTGAGGTAAGATGGCACGGTAGAGGTGGGCAAGGAGCGAAAACTGCTGCTATTCTTTTTGGGGATGCTGCTATGTCAACAGGGAAATATCTACAAGCATTTCCAGAATATGGTCCAGAACGAATGGGTGCTCCTGTCCAGGCGTTTAATAGACTCTCTGATTCAAAAATTACACTGCATTGCGGAGTTAAAGAGCCAGATGTAGTAGTAGTCCTGGACCCTACACTTTTAGAATCACAGCCAGTGACTAAAGGGCTTAAATCTGATGGAACTATTATTATAAATACCTTGCTTGAATCAAAAGAGCTTCGTAAAAAATTGAACTTAGCTACACAGAAAGTATTTACTATTAATGCTTCCGGCATTTCACGTGATACACTTGGCAGAGAACTTCCCAATACACCGATGCTTGGTGCACTTGCGAAAGTTACTGAAATTATAGGACTTGAGGATTTAATTGCCTATACAAAAAAGAAACTTGTGAAAAAGTTTAGAGGTAAAGGCAGCGGAGTTATTGAAGGAAATTTAGAATCAATCAAAAGAGCTTACAATAGCGTGAGAGGAGGATAAAATGGCACTTTCTTCTTGGAAAGAATTGCCCATTGGAACTATAATTACTAAGCCAGGCAGTGCTCGTGAATTTAAAACTGGAGACTGGAGGTCTCAAAGACCTATATGGGACCCAGAAAAGTGCATACACTGCCTTATTTGTTTTATATACTGCCCGGATAGTTCAATCAAAGTAAATAGCGAAGGGAAAATGACAGGAATAGATTTAGATTATTGTAAGGGATGTGGAATCTGTGAAGAAGAATGCCCTAAACAAGCAATACATATGGAAATAGAGAAAAGATAATTAGGAGGGAAAAATGCCAATTCGTGCTTTAACAGGGAATGAGGCAATGGCTGAGGCTATGCGGCAAATAAACCCGGATGTCGTTGCCGCTTATCCCATTACTCCTGCCACTGAAATAGTCCAGTTGTTTGCTTCATTTGTTGCTGATGGACTTGTGGACACGGAATTCGTGCCTGTGGAATCAGAGCACTCTGCAATTGCTGCCTGCACTGGTGCTGCTGCTGCTGGTGCAAGGGTGATGACCAGCACCGCATCACAAGGACTTGCTTTGATGCATGAAATTCTCTATATCGCCGCAGGTCTCCGTGCTCCCATTGTTATTTGTGAGGTCAATCGCTCAATGTCGTCACCTATAAATATTCACTGCGACCATTCGGATACTATGGGCTCACGGGAAGCTGGCTGGATTCAAATCTTCGCTGAGGATGCGCAAGATGCTTACGATTTGACAATACAAGCCATAAGGATTTCCGAAGAAGTTTTGTTACCAGTTATAGTGAGTACCGATGCGTTTATTATATCTCATTCTATGCAACGAGTGGATATACTGGAAGATAACGAAGTCCAGAAGTTTATAGGACCTCATAAATCACCGTATTCTTTATTTGAAAAAACTATTACGATTGGACCACTTGATTTGCAAGATTACTTTTTTGAACACAAGCGTCAGCAAATAGATGCAATGTGGAAATCGCCTCAGATAATAGAGAAAGTAGCTAAAGAATTTGCTACCAAGTTTGGCAGGACTTACGGATTCCTTGAACAATATCGGATGGAAGGTGCCGAGCAGGTGATTATAGCTTGTGGCTCAACCTGTGGAACTGCTCGTGTTGCCATAGATACTTTGAGAGAGAAAGGAATTAAAGTCGGACTATTAAACCTTCGTGTAATGCGTCCTTTCCCACACGCTAAACTACTTGAGTTACTTAAATCGTTTAAGCTTGTTAGTATTCTTGACCGCTCTGTTACGATGAGCACTATGGGGGGTCCTGTTTATGTTGAACTCCGAAGTGCCTTATATGATGCTCCTGAGCGACCTCTACTTGTTGATTATATTTATGGACTTGGAGGTAGGGACATTGATGTGGAGCAGATAATGGATGTTGCATTAAAAGGAGAGCAAATTATTAAAAAGAATAAAGTAGAAAAGCCAGTTGATTATATTGGACTGAGAGAATAATGATGCTATTTTTATTGACTTCCCCAGTGCTTGGTGACTCATTAAATTTGGAAACTGCTAAGCTAATAATCAACTCTCAGCACGATATGGCAATGTACGGCATAACGGTCGTGGTTGGACTATTTGCTTTATTATTGATTCTCTATTGGCTCCTGCAGATTCCTCTTGCTAATCGGAAGATAGACAATGCTATCAAGAATGAAATAACTGGTAAGGCATCAGAAGAATTCAAAAAGTATACTCAAGAACTTGATAAAAAACTCGAAGACAATAGTAAGAAAATGGATGAAAAAATGGAAGCACTGGACGACTACATGTTTTTGCTACATTCTGCAGAAACATCAAGGCTCCACGCTAATAATGCTGAACTAAGAAAACTTTGGGATACTGCTGCTCTTTGGTGGTCGAGAGCTGTTAAATCTTACGCAGAGACTCATATACAGGAGAAACTATTAAGAGTTGCTGTAAATGGGCTTATGGGAAACCTCCAAAAGTGCGAAAAGCTTAACGAAAAAGGTAAAGAAGAAATAAAGGAGTGTCTTCCTGATATTCCAGACATCCTCTCAACAGAGAAAAGAAGTATTGAAAAAAAGTTAGATAAGTTACCAAATGAGGCACCGAAGAAATCGTAGAGTATATGAATGAGTTAGAGAGTTCTATGAGTGACTCGGTAACATTACCGAATGACTTGGTAGCATTACCGAACCGATGGGGAACACTGCCGAACGACTCGGTAGCATTGCCGAATGAATGGGTAAGATTACCGAACGGATGGGGAACATTCCCGAACGAGTGGGGAACATTACCGAATGGATGGGGAAGAGTACCGAATGACTTGGGAACCTTCCCGAACGAATTGGGAATATATGGAGTGCAACAAGTAAAAGACTGAGAGAATGAGGAGGAAAATATGCCAAGTTTGAAAGAACTTTCAAAAAATACAGGGCTTTTTACAGGAGGACATCGTGCTTGTTCAGGATGTGCAGGACCTATTGTGATAAACCAGGCACTCTCTGTCGCAGGCCCAAAAACCATCGTTTCCACATCAACAGGGTGTATGGAAGTCGTATCCACTATAAATCCATACACTGCCTGGAATGTCCCGTATATCCATGTTGCTTTCGAGACAGCGGCTTCTGCTCTATCGGGTGTTGAAGCGGCTTATCAATCTCTTCGTCGGAAAGGGAAAATAAAGGAAAAGTGGAATCTTATCGCCTTTTCCGGTGATGGCGGAACTTATGATATTGGCTTTCAAGGACTATCAGGTGCTATTGAGCGTGGACACGATTTTTTATATATCTGCTATGACAACGAAGCTTATATGAATACTGGAATACAGCGCTCATCTGCTACTCCACGAGGTGCTCACACTACTACCTCTCCCGCAGGAACTGTTATTCCTGGGAAAAAGCAATTTCGTAAGAATCTCACAGAAATCGTAGTTGCTCATGGAGCTCCTTATGTAGCACAAGCTATTCCTTCAAATTGGGCTGACTTTACCCGCAAAGTCAGAAAAGCACTGGATACAGAAGGTCCTACATTTATAGATATCTTATCTCCTTGCCCACTTGGTTGGAGATACCCAGCTAACAAGACAATTGAAATCGCTCGTCTTGCTGTAGAGTGCAAGTTCTGGCCTCTTTATGAAGTTGAAAATGGCAAATACAAGCTAAATTATAAACCTCGCAAAGAAGTGTCGGTTGAGGAATGGTTGCGTCTCCAGGGCAGATTCGCACATCTCTTTACACCAGAAAATGAGCATATAATAGAGGAAATTCAAGAAGAGGTTGACCGCAGATGGGAACGGCTTTTAGAAAAATGCAAATAAAGAGAATCGAC
>JAUWHX010000073.1 GCA_030605695.1 bacterium
GGGTTGATGATGTTTATATATCAGGAGAAGTGGGAGTTGAGGAGGAGTCTGAAGTCAAAAGTTTAAAGTTTAATGCATATCCGAATCCATTCATAAGCTCAACAAAAGTTGAGTATGAGCTTCCTAAAGCCACAAATGTGAGTATTACCATTTACAATCTCTCGGGGCAGGAAGTAGCAACTCTTGTAAATGAAAACAAGAATGCAGGTCATCACACTGCAAGCTGGGATGGGAAAGATAATTCTGGCAAGAAAGTTCACGCAGGAATTTACTTCTATCGTATGGAAACGGACAAGTTCAAAGCAACAAGGAAGCTGACGATACTAAGATAGAGTTATGGAGTTCAGGAGTTGTGGAGTTAGGGAGTTCCGTATAAAAGATACTCCAAAGAGCAGAAGAGATACTGAATGGAGTAGAAGAGATACTCCACAGAGCAGAAGAGATGCTCTAAGGAGTAGAAGAGATACTCCAAAGAGCAGAAGAGATACCCTAAGGAGTAGAAGAGATACTCCACAGAATAGAGGAGATACTCAATGGAGTATGAGAGATACGGAACTGGGTAAGTTGAAGCCTCCGCTTCAACCAGATGTCCCGATAAATCGGGACATCTACCAATTAACTATAAAAGGGGGGCAAGATGCCAGATTATTTACCGAATAGTGATATAGAGTTTGACCAGTGGCTTCAGAACTTTACGAATTATGTGGTGGCACACGCTACGCAACTTGGCGTAAATACGATGGAGAAAAGCTCGTTGGTTGCCAGGAATAGCGATTGGGGTAATAAATATCAAGCTCATATATTGGCACAAGCAACGGCTCGCGGTGCCACAGAAATGAAAGATATCGAGCGAAAAAGTGCTGAAGAGTTCGTCAGAAGACTTGTCAAGCGGATTACTTCTTACGGTGGCACAAATGATGCAGATAGAGAGGCAATGGGCATAACTGTGCGAGATACGGAGCTGACACCACTTTCAGAGGATGTGGTGCTTAATACTCCGACTCCAATTGTGATTGTGGACCATTCACAGAAAAAAACAGCAATCGTGCACTTTGGGGCTAATCCACAAAACGAGCACGAGAACGCCAAGCCAAACGGGATAGCAGGTGCGAGAATATGGTGTCACACTGGCGGATTGCCAGCAGAGGGCGAGGACTGGAGCTTTCTTACGGATGATACGAATTCGCCATATAATCATATTGTCAATAATAGTGCAACGATGACGATTGCATATCGGGCGCAGTATTTTGATAGGAGATTGCGGTTGGGACCTCTTGGCGATCCGATTGTAGTAGCCATCTCCCCGTAGAGGAAAAAGAGATAGAGAATTAGGGATTAGAGAATTAGAGATTGGAGAATTAGCACACAGATGAACACAGATTGAAATGATAAACACAGATTTGAATAAAATTTTCTGTGCAAATCTGTCTTATCTGTGAATATCTGTGTGCAATTTTTTATTAGTGTGATTTCGTGGCAGACTCTGTGAGTGGTAATTAAACGGCTTCCATAGTAGAAGGTGGCTTGGGAGTTATATTGTAGGTTACTGACACAACGCCCGGAACTTCAGTCGTTATCCTCTTAGATAGTCTATCTAAAACCTCATAAGGCAATCTTGTTGGTGTTGCTGTCCGTGCATCAGCACTTTCCCAGCATCTGATTTCAATTTGCAGACCATAATCCCTTTTCCCATCTCGTATGCCTGTAACTCTGTCCTGATGCAGAATCGCCATATACTGGAAAGCACCACTGCTTGTTAGTTCTTTTTCCGTAATAGCAGTTGCCGTCCTCGTTATCTCTATCCTTTCAGGAGTTACTTCTCCTATGACTCTTCCTGCCAGAGCAGGACCCAAAAAAGGCATCCTATTATACATACTCTCTGGAAGCCCAACTGCATTGGCTACTTTTCTCACGCCATCCTTGCGAAGTTGGATTAAGGGCTCAATAATCCTATAGCCAAATGCCTCCTGTGGGTCAACACCAAATTGCTCAAGGACATTGTGTTGCCTTTTGATTCCTGCGAGAGTCTCATCTACATCAGTCAGGATAGTCCCTTGTAGGAGATACTTCGCACCACTTTCTCGAACGAGCTTGCCGAAGACATCTTTATAAAATGTTTGAGTAATAGCTTCTCTTTTTACTTCAGGGTCTGTCATCCCTTTTAGTGCCTGAAAGAACTGGCCTTTAGCATCAATTATCTCTACCTTAACACCCAACCCTCCAAACAATGAGGCAACTTGCTGTGGCTCATTCTGCCTCATCAAACCGTTGTCAATGAAATATGTGCGAAGCCGAGCACCAAGAGCCCGATGCCCCAACATAGTAACAGCCGATGAATCAACACCACCAGATAGAGCGTTGATAGCCAAACCACTTCCAACAGTGTCAGAAATTTCGCGTGCCTTCTGCTCTATAAATTCTTGAGGATTCAAATCCTCTGCCCTTAATTCCTTTATCACCTTAACCTCCCTTTTACCTACCGAATTTTCGTTCAAGCTCTTCTTTTGTTATTTTTATTATTGTTGGGCGACCGTGCGGGCAGAAATACGGGTTCTCGGTTGCAAAAAGTTGCTTTACCAACGCATCCATCTCCTCATCTTTCAAAGAATCGCCAGCCCGAATCGCAGACTTGCAAGCAAGGAGTTTAACTACATCTCTTAATTTATCCTCACTCACATTCCCGTATTCAGAAAGCTCAAGCAACATAGTCTTAAATAGCTCTGGAGTAAAGTTCTTCAAAACAGATGGAATAGAAGTTACTCTAAATGTCGTTCCACCAAATTCTTCAAGTCCAAATCCAAGTTGCTCAAAAGAACCCTTGAATTCCAATAGGAGTTTCTGCTCAATCTCTGTAAGCTCCACAAGTATTGGGAAAAGCAATTCCTGAGACACAGTCCGTTCTCGCTGGAGTCGTTCATACATAATCCTCTCGTGAGCGGCATGCTGGTCTAAAATCAAAATCCCATCCTCTGTCTCGGCAAATATATATGAGTCATAAAATTGCCAGAATTTAGCTCCCTCAAGCTCAAACTCCCCTTTTCTTTCCTGAGCTTCTGTGAAAGGTTTTATACCCAACCCTTCTCTCACCCCCTTGATAATTGCACTGAAGACAAAGCTCTCGTTCTTAAATCGCACTTCCTCTTTTCGTGGATGGACATTGACATCTATAAAATTCGGTGGCAGGTCAAGAAAGATAATATAAGATGGAGTCTTCTCTTTGAGCGGAATCCCATAAGCTTGTTCCGTTGCCCTTCTCACTATGCGGTCTCTACAGGGACGCTTGTTTATAAATATATATTGCTGATAAGTGGTTGAAAGACTGTATGGTTTTGACATATATCCGTGAATCCGCATTCCTGAGGTCTCATAATTTATCGGTGCGAGGGTATCAAAGAAATCCGAGCTAAACAGAGATGCAATTCTTTGAGAAAGGTCCTGCTGTGGAAGATTCAGGATTTCACGACCATCATGCTGGAGAGTAAAAGAAATATCCGGATAAGCAAGTGCAAGACGATGGATAACCTGAGTAATATAGCGGAGTTCAGTGGCTTGCGACTTTAAAAACTTCCTACGCACAGGCATATTATAGAACAAACTCCTGATAGTTATTGTAGTTCCAAGAGCTCTTGGGGTCTCCCTTTTTTCGATGATTTCTTCGTTCCGCACTCTTATATACCCACCTACTTCTTGGAGCGGAGCGGAAATCCCGCTTTGGCGGGGCTGATTCTTGGGTCTTGAGCTAATTTCAAGTTCAGCCACTCTGCACATAGAGGGAAGTGCCTCTCCTCTGAACCCAAAGTTCATAATTTCAAAAAGTCCTTCCTCATCTTTGAGCTTGCTTGTTGTATGAGGTTTTACTGCAAGTTCCAGTTCTTGAATGCTCATCCCAATTCCATCATCAGAGATTCTCATCTCAGGAACTCCATTTCCCTTGACTTCACAAGAAATATGGGTTGCTCCAGCGTCTATAGAGTTTTCCACAAGCTCCTTGATGCAAGAAGCCGGGCGTTCTATCACCTCCCCAGCCGCAATCTTTGAAATTAAATCCTCAGGAAGTTTAATAATCTTTGCTTCCATTTTTTTAACACGAATTACACGAAAAATGCGAACTACACGAATTTTAGGTTTTTATATCTATTCGTGACAATTCGTCTAATTCGTAATATTCGTGTTCTCATAATATTGTGTAATCTTGTGGTTTCATATTAACTTCTTTTTTTGAAATAATCATCTAAAATTCGGCGATGGTCAAATGCTATATTCTCAGGCAAAGTAGTTTCTGTGAATATTCCTATATTCTTTGCGTCGGATGCTGCTTTGGGAGTCCCATCTGTTTCACCAGTGAAAACTACTGAAATCGTATGACCTCTTGAGTCACGTGATGGGTCAGAATAAACATAGAATTGCTTTAAATTCTTCACCTCCAATGAGGTCTCTTCTCTTGATTCTCTTAAAGCCGCCTGTTCTACAGTTTCACCATAATCTACAAAGCCACCGGGAATTGCCCATCCGTAAGGAGAATTCTTTCGCTCTATCAGGATTATTCCCTCCCCACACTCTATAATAATATCAACTGTAAGCTTAGGTTGTTTATATTTCTCCATATTTGTATAATTTCTTCTCTTTTATATAAGCTTCTACTTTCTCAGGAACAAGATGTTTAATTGATTCCCCTCTATTTATGCGTTCCCTTATCTCTGAGGATGAGATATCAAGATTCAGGTTAATGAAATTTGCATTTTTGTTTAGGAACGAGATAACTTTGTCCCTACTTTTTCCCGGACGGGTAATGATTATAAACATTGAGAGTTTTAAAATCTCTTTCGGCTCTTTCCAGTTCATAAAATCAAATGCCTCATCCATCCCTATAAGTGTAAATATCTCATCTTTTGAATAGCCCTTTTTTAATTCTCTCAATGTATCAACCCAGTAGGATACTCCACCTCTTTTTATTTCCATATCCGAGACTTCAAAATAAGGATTATCCTGAACAGCAATTTTTACAAGTTCCAATCTATCAAGAGCAGAGGCAAGTGGAGTAGGTTTATGTGGAGGAATGTTAGTCGGGATAAACATTACCTTCTGGAGTTCAAATTCTTCTCTTGCCCGTTCTGCTATAATCAAATGACCAATGTGCAATGGGTCAAATGTTCCTCCAAACACTCCAATCTTTGACATTGCCTAAATATAAGCAAGTCATCGTGGAAGTCAATTTTTTATTTTTAGAGTTCTGAAAAAAGTCTGTTTTTATCACTAAATCACGAAAGAACGAAAACACAAAATACAGAATAACTCTTTGGGTTAAAAGTTTCTCGTGCTTTCTCTATTTCGTGTTTTCGTGATAGTTTTCCAGAATTTTTATTTTTAAAAGTTGACATCTAAATAGTGAAAGTGTATATAAACATAAGAACAGCTTTTATACTTACAGTCAGGGCACTAAAAAGATAACTAATATGCCAAAGAATACATTATTTGAACCACGAATTGAGTACGTTTCGACAAATAAGAAAACGAGAAAGGTAAAACCTGTTTTCAAAACGAATGATTTCTGCCTATATAAAAATGACTGCTTGACAGTTTTGTCATGGCTTCCGGGCAACTATATTGATATGATATTTGCAGATCCTCCGTATATGCTTTCAAACGGAGGAATTACTTGTCATGCAGGGAAAATGGTAAGTGTAAATAAAGGAAAATGGGATACAAGTAAGGGATTTGAATCAGACCTAAATTTTCACGAGCAATGGATTAAAGAATGTAAAAGAATTTTGAAACCCGAAGGAACTATTTGGATAAGCGGAACACTACATAGTATTTACAAATGTGGATATTTACTACAAAAATTAAAATTTCATATTCTTAACGATATCTCTTGGTTTAAACCGAATGCCGCTCCAAATTTAAGTTGTACCGTCTTTGCTCATAGCCACGAGACATTACTTTGGGCAAGAAAAGACAAAAAAGCACGTAATACATTTAATTATAAGCAAATGAAAACAGGTGATTTCCCAGAAGACAAAATGAAAGCTCTAAACAAGCAAATGCGTTCTGTATGGTCAATTCCTACTCCTAAACCTAAAGAAAAAGAATTTGGAAAACATCCTACTCAAAAACCACTTGCATTGTTAAAACGAGTAGTACTTGCATCTACAAAGGAAAATGATATTATCCTTGATCCTTTTAATGGTAGTGGTACAACTGGAATTGCATCAAAAATTATTGGCAAAAGAAAATATATTGGAATTGATATAAGCAAGGAATATATTGACCTAACAATTAAAAGACTAAAACAAATTATGAATCAACCAAATTTATTTTAAATCCAAAATAATGAATAATAACTCTTGGAAGGCAATCTTTGACAAGTATAAAATTCAACGGCACAATTTCAACAAAGAGCCGTACATTATTACTGCTGAGGAGATAAAACAAGCTACCGCCCATTTCAAAAAGACCAACGAGAAAGAAGTTCGTATCCTTTGTAAGCAGGACTCACGAGAGGATAGACCACAAGTGTTTGTTGAAAAAGGTGTTTTCCTTCTCCCCATCAAAAATGGGAAGTATGCTATTGTCAAAGGCGAAGGATACTTTGACATTCCAGAAATCAAAAAAATAGCAAAAATCTACACATCAAAACTTGACTTTCACCTTGACACTTCCCAAATTGGAAATTCTGAAATGCAACACCTTGACTTTGCATATGCATCAAGCTTAATTAGAACTTTTTTAAAAGACGAAACTCTCGTATTGACAATCAGAGGCAGAAAATATACACCCGAATTTTCTTTCCGAGTTGGTAAGCAAAAAATAATTACAATGAGTGTTCAGACAGAAGTTGATGCTGGCTACGAAGGCAAAAACCAAGTGGTTTTGGTAGAAGCAAAAAACAGCAAAACAAGCAACACAATTATCCGACAATTATTTTATCCATTTAGACAATGGGCTTATCATACAGAAAAAACTGTACGAACATTATTTTTTGAAAAAAGGAGTAAGTATTACTCTTTATGGCAGTTTGACTTTGACGATATTAATGACTATAACAGTATAAGACTTTCAAAAAGTTGTCGTTACGAAATAATTGATTAGCATAGCACATAACAAATCGTTCCACCTGACATCTTTCCATGTTTACATTATAATTTCTTGAATTAAAGAGTGAGAGAATATTTTGGCGAAGTAGAATATCTTTCTTTCTCCTTTATCTTTTAAACAATATCAGCACTTTAAGATAATATTTTTATTTTTAAAAGTTGACATCTAAATAGTGAAAGTGTATAATAAACAAATGAATTATCATCTAATATATCAAGACACAAGTTCAATGACAAAATATTAGAAATATTATATTTTTTTCTTATCTTTGAAGCATTAAAATGGTATTGAAAATTTAAAAATTATCATAATGTCTGAATACGATATAATAAAAACCAAAGTATTTAGAAGCAACGGTGACTTTGTTTTGCAAAGAGCAAAAAGAATTGCAGAAGCAATTGCATTTAAAAGTGGAACTATTGAAAAACCTAAAAAACATATAATATCTACTTTGCCAAACGGCAAAGAATCTTATTTTTTGAAACCAGGCAAGGAAACACAAAGAGCAGTTCCTAACATTTACGATATGTTTCCTAATGTAGGAAGCAAGAGCAAAAGTGAAACAGACGGTTTTTCTTTTGAAGTAATTTGGGAGTACCTTATAAAAATTTCCATCATTAATCAACTAACTTTTAAAAAAGTATTAGTGTTGTTATATCGACTTTGTTTTTTACTTGACCATCAAGAAATAAAAAAAGGCAAGATTAGATATTTCCCCTCTCAAGAAATATTGGATTATATTTCTAAAATTGATTTTTCCCTAAAAGAAGGATTTAAAGATAAATTCAAAAAAGATGAAATCGGGCTGTTAGAATATTTGCATTTTGTAGATTTACTTGGCTGGAACGAAGATGTAAAATATCACATCACAAACTCACAACCAGATTTTGAAGTTAAAAGCAAGAAAAATGTTGGAAGAACTAACACGATTAAAAGTGTAATTAGTGTTCCTCTTATGATTAACGATTTCCTTTCAAACATAATTGAGAATGTAAATTACATTGAAAAAATCAATGTGCGACTTATCCTTAATGTGATGCAGAAATTAAGTAAATCAAGAGGAATATGTGTGTTGTCACACAAAGAACTTCAGAGATATTTAAACCCTTATTTAGAAAAATGAGTTTTATGAGTAACGAAAAATTAAATAATTTTCGAAATAAAACTTTTAACGAAGATGTTTTCAAAATATTAAAACAATTACCTAATAACAGTTTAGATATGGTTTATGGTGACCCTGATTACAATGTAGGTATCAACTATGCGGGGAAAAATTATAAGACAAAATGGAATAATTATATTGATTGGTATATTGAATTGACAAGAGAAAGTTTGCGTGTGCTAAAGCCAACAGGAAATTTATTTATGATGAACTATCCGAAACAGAATGCATATTTAAGAGTGAAATATTTAGACGACAATGCTTATGGTGTGCAGGATTATGTTTGGGTTTATAACACTAATGTTGGTCATAGTCCAAGACGTTTTACAACTGCACATCGTTCAATTTTACACGTTACAAAAAGTAAAGACAATGCTTTCTATAAAGATAATATAGCTGTGCCTTATAAAAACCCGACAGACAAAAGAATTAAAGAAAGAATTGCAAATGGACATTTAGGTCGTATGCCTTACAGTTGGTTTTATTTTGATATTGTTAAAAATGTAAGCAAGGACAAAACTTTTCATTCCTGTCAAATCCCTCTACCTCTCGTAGAAATGCTTATTAAATCATGCACTCAAAAGGACGATGATGTTTTTATCCTTTTCGGTGGTAGTGGTAGCGAGTTAGTGCTTTGTGAAAAATTAGAGAGAAATTTCATCAGTTGTGAGTTACATCCTAAATATTATCAAATGATTTTAGACAGATTTGAAAACAACGGGAAAATAAAAGATGAATATCGACTTGATTTTATTCAGCAAAAAAATGGAAAGCAGCAACTTAAAGAAGTTAATCTTTTTACACAATTATAGAAAGTACGAAAGCATAACAAATCGTTTCACCTAACATCTTTCCGTATTTACATGATAATTTCTTGAATTAAAGAGTGAGAGAATATTTTGGCGAAGCAGAGCATCTTTCTTTCTTCCTTATCTTTTAAACCATATCAGGAATTTAAGGTAATATTTTTATTTTTAAAAGTTGACATCTAAATAGTGAAAGTGTATATAAACAATGAAAGGAGGTGAGAAATTGAATTTTAGGGAAAAGGTTGAACCGAAAGCTTCAATTCATCCCTACAGTGTTAAAATGAGGCGAGCAGCACCATATATTTGGGGAGGACTTATTCTTACTTTATCCAGCATACCAAACCTTACTTCCCCATATTCAAAAACAGGAGGAATAGACAAACTTGCCCATTTCGGAGAATACCTAATTTTTGCATTGCTAATTTTCAATAAGAAGCAGAAAGGATATATTATGCCTTTAATCTTATTATTTGCAGTAGTTGATGAATTACATCAAAAATTTATCCCGGGAAGAGAAGTAGAAATTTCAGACCTTGGACTTAACTTTGCGGGCATTCTCTGTGGATGGCTAATATTGGAGGAAAAGATGAAAATATTTAAAAACAAAAAAGGGCAAAACGAATTAAGCCAAATGTACGATAAGATAAACAAATTGGACAAAAGAATAGGAAAACTTGAATGGAATATGCGGAATTCAAGAATCCGACGAACTAAACGAGAAGATTTAAGAGTAGGAGTTTTTGTTGATGTCCAAAATATGTTTTATGCGGCAAAAAAACAATTTGAAGCAAGACTTGATTATGTGAAACTCCTATCCCATATTCTCAAGGGGAGAAGACTTATAAAGGCAGTAGCTTATGTAATTGAGAATCCTGAAATCGATCAATCAGGGTTTCTTTCACTTCTCGGTCACCATTCATTTGAGATTCGCAAAAAACCACTTATCCAGAGGTCTGATGGATCACAAAAAGGAGACTTTGATATGGAAATGGCACTTGATATTTTAAGTCTTGTAGACCAGCTTGATGTAGTTGTCCTTGTATCAGGAGATGGTGATTTTTCGAGTTTGGTAGAAACTATAAAGGTCAAAGGACCAAGAGTAGAGGTCTATGGATTTCCTCAAAATACAGCAATTGACTTAAAAGAAGCAACCGATGAGTTCTTTCCTATAGGGAATGAACTTTTGTTTAAACAATGAAATATCGGACTCATAGTTGTGG
>JAUWHX010000068.1 GCA_030605695.1 bacterium
TTGCGGATACCCTCAACTCCTTCAGACCCATAAACAGACCCAAAGATTCTCATTTATCTATCAGGCAATGGGAGAGCGTGGAAATTCTATGCGGCTTTTCAAAATCCTTCAAACTAATCAATGCGAAAATGATTGTTACTATTGCATCAACAGAAAAAGCCAAAATACTGAAAGACTCTCTTTCACACCAAAAGAACTTGCTACACTCTTTATGGAATACTATTCTTGCGGATTAGTTCAAGGTTTCTTTCTTTCATCGGCTATCTACAAAAATCCAGATTATTCGCAAGAGGAAATTATCCAAACCCTTCGTATTCTCCGAAAGAAACTCCACTACCGCGGTTATATTCACACTAAAATTCTTCCCGATACATCAGACGAGTTGATTAATGAAGTTTCAAAATATAGTGATAGATTGTCCATTAATCTTGAAGCTCCCGGGCAGGACCATCTATCTCGACTCTCATCTGATAAAAACTTTGCTCATCTTCTCGCCAAGCTTCGCCATATTTCAAAAGTCGCCGAGAAACTAAAATCAGGTGCAACCACACAATTTGTCGTAGGTTCCGCACAGGAATCAGACCGTTCAATTATTAACCTTGCTACTAAACTCTATCAAGAATTGAAACTACGGAGAATCTATTACTCAGGTTTTATTCCTATCCCGGATACTCCATTACAAAGTACCGCACCTTGCCTTCCAAAACGGGAATATAGATTATATCAAGCAGATTTCCTGATAAGAAAATACAAGTTCGCCAAAGAGGAAATTCCCTTTGACGCAAATGGCTTTCTTCCTACTAATCTTGACCCTAAATTAGCATGGGCTGAGCTTCATCCAGAACTTTTTCCAATAGAAATAAATACTGCCTCATTTAATACGCTTATCAGGGTTCCAGGTATAGGGAAGATTTCAGCTACTCGCATTATTACTGCTCGAAAATCATCGAAAATCAAAACTCTTCAAATCTTAAAGCAACTTGCTCCACAATTTCACAAAGCTCGTAATTTCATTACCCTTGATGGCTATCTGCCTTCAAAAACAGAGACGAAAAAGTCTCTTCCACAAAAACAGCTCTTCCTCTGGGAAGAACTATAATGAGTTTATTTCATTCCTTTATCCTTGGGATTGTTCAAGGCATAACCGAGTTCTTTCCTATTTCTTCATCTGCGCATCTTGCTCTACTTCAGGAAATCTTTGGCATACAATCAAAACTCCAAGTTACTGTCTTTCTTCATTTTGGTTCAGTGCTCGCTCTTCTTCTCACTATGCGTTCGGAAATAAAGGAAATTATAACCCAAAAACTGCGGTTAATACCCTTGCTCGTCATTGGCTCTATTCCGGCTGGAATTGTGGGCTTTACTCTCAAATCAAAAATAGAACTTAGTTTTGAAAATCCTATAATAATTGGAACTTCCCTTGTATTAACAGGAATAATCCTCTGGTTCACAAGAGTCCGCAGACATAATATTCCTCATGCAAGACAAATCACACTGCTTGATGCACTCATTATAGGGATAGCTCAAGCAATAGCAATTATCCCTGGAATATCAAGGTCGGGAATTACGATAGCAATGGCTATATACATAGGAATCAATAGAGTGGAAGCTGCTAAATTCTCTTTTCTGCTTGCAATTATCTCTATTCTCGGAGCTACCGTCTTTACTTTGCCAGGTTCTCAACTCTTAACCTTCAACCTTACAACTATTATTACAGCCATTCTTGTATCTTTCCTCGCAAGTTATTTCGCAATTCGCACTTTATTAAAAGTTGTCTCAACCAGGAAATTCTCCCTATTTTCCTTATATTGCTGGCTATTGGGATTTCTTGTCCTCTTTCTGAATCTCTAATCACGTGGTTCGTGGTCGTGTTTTTCCCGAACACGAATCCCGGAGGGTGGGCAAGGGCAATTGCCCTTGCTCCATCACGAATCCCGAACACGATTCCCTCTCTCTAATGCCTAATGCCTGTCTCTATGCGACTGTGGCGCTGATTTCGTTGCTCCACGGTCCTGGGATTCCCCTTGTATTCACATACCGCGCAATATACCACACGAGCTTGCCTTCATCCGCTTCCACAAAGTTCACTGTGTATAAAAACCTCGTTGCATCGCCTACCAATCGGTATTGCTCAACACTTGTTGGCACATCCTCGCCAAAACACTTGAACACCTGAACACATCGCACTCCCTTTGGTTTTGCCTGAGTATGCGGATTAAGAGGGTCAGTCAGCCGTAACTCATGCACCAGATGACGAATTTCCTCCATCGTAACATCAGGTGCGCGGTCAGGGACAGGCATCAGTGTCGGCTCTGTGTCCTTGACATTAAGCCCAAGTGCTTCCCTATCAGCATCCGTTACCTTGCTATTGAATGCGAGCCATTCCATCACAAACTTCCGCAATTTTGATTGATATGCTTTACGGGCATCTTTCTTTGCCTGAACATCAGCGCGACTGCGAGTATCCTTGTTTTTCGCCTTTAACCATGCCATATTCCAGGCAATCCTGAGACCTGTCAATGCAGAGAACTCGGTAGTCGGTATTCCCCATAGCATAAGCTTCGGCTGAACTCCCTTAATAAAATTATCCTGAAAAATATCAAACCCCGCATCAGACTCAGGAATATAATCTCTTCCCATAATACCCCCTTTCACTCATTTACATCCTTCTTTCACTCACAGACATCCGTAGTCCACTCACGGACATCCGTAATCCACTCACGGACATCCTTCTTTCGCTTACGGACATCCTTCTTTCACTCATTTATATCCTTTCTGTGGGAAAGGTTTCCAAACCTTGACATATTCGGGACTGGGAAGTCCCTCCCACACAGGTCTTCCTCCCACACAGGTCTTCCTCCCACACAGGTCTCTCTCCCACACAGGTCTCTCTCCCACATCAGAGGTCTCTCCCACACTTCACAACTCATAACTCTATAGCTCATTCATTCCTCACTTTATATCATATTCTAAAATCACTTTCTCGTACCAATTTCCATCAGACCAGCGCTGATAAGCTTTTACCAAACCAACGCCTGGCGCAAGAACAAAATAATGTTCCTCGCTCATGTCTGAACTTATCTTTATACAATCAGCAAAGTCACCTGATGGAGTGTTGAGAGTAAATTCAGTAGAAACAATTTCGTAAATATCACTCGTGTCAGCCCATGGAAAAAGCCACCAGCTTTTTCCTTCTTCTAAAGGCTCTTTTAGAAGAAGGAAATAAAAGGTATCCCCTACTACAGGAGGGTCCATATACCATCGTAATTCTCCATCATAATATACGTAATGAGTCGAATATGAATCTTCCGTCATTTTAAAGACATCCTTCCCTTCCAATTTATAAGTTTCCACTACCACCATAGTGTCAATAATAGTGTCAATAATAGTATCATAAGGAGTTACATCTTCCAAGTTGTCATATGAAATATCCCGATATATCCACTCGTTTCCCACAGCTAAAGGAAAATAATTCTCTATCGTATATTTAATCTCTGGTTCTGTTGGGCTCTCCTTTTTACATCCTACGAAAGCTCCTATAAAAAGAGCCAATCCTATGCAAAGAAACCACTTTTTCATCTTACATCTCCTTATTCTCACAAAAATACAGCAGTTCTCAAGAAAGTCAAGATAAAATTTTCACCGCAGAGAACACAGAGAAAAGATTCAATAACCTGCCACGAAATCACCAAAAGATTGATAGAAATTTATGGAAATTAGGAAATTAGTAGAAATTGATAGAAACTTGAATTTCAACAAATTTCTATTGAATCTCTATAAATTTCTGTGTATTATTGGAATTTAGTGCTTTAGTGTTTTTGTGGCAAATGTCAAAAAAGATTTTTTAACCACAAAGGCACAAAGAAAAAGCCCTCCCAAGAAATCTTGAGAGGGCTTGATTTGTCTTGCTCTTGAGAGACTACCTGAGCAAGATTAACTTATTAGTCTTTTTCAACGCTCCTACCTTAAGCTCATAAAAGTATATTCCGCCAGGCATAAGCTTTCCGTCAGAATCTTGAGCATCCCACATAATAGAATTAACACCAGCATTCATCGGTTCATTTACAAGAGTCCTTACAAGTTGCCCAGACATATTGTATATCCGAAGAGAGACATCGCTTGATTTAGGGAGTGAGAAACGAATAAAAGTCTTATTAAGCATTGGATTAGGTGAGTTTCTATATAACTCCCAACATGGAACCTCATGGTGTTTCTCTTCCACACCTGCTCCTACAACTGAAATGCGAACATTAACTCCATCCCAACCATCATATGGATGTTCCGCTCCTGCCGGGTCCTCAACAGCTCTGTTCATCACAAACTTAAGACTACACGCACCAGCTGGTAGGACAATCTCTGGCGAATCGAGAACCTGATACCAATGGTTTAAATATCCACTTATTGTTGGGTTTCCCATCCACCAGGACATTCCACTGCCTCCATATGCCTGGAATGTATCAGGATGCCACACTCCGGGAATATCTGTCAAATCTACAGATGTCCAACCATGAGCTATGCCCTCAAAGTCCTCACAATAAAAAGTATCTACAGTTGTTCCCTTAGTATAGAGGGAAAAGTTGTCAATGTAAAGTCCTTCACCATGTGGTGTGTCTCCATCGGAATGAAATCGTACCTGGAACTGCAAGTCTTTTCCTGCATACATCGAAATATTAACGGTATCTCCGTAGCTTCCACTGAAGGAACCCCAAGGAGAACCACCTTCAGGGAATGTGTAAACATAATTTTTGGCAAGCGTATCTCCAGTGGGATTGTTAAAATAATACCAAGTCCTGCCACTATCAGGTGAGAGATGTGCACTAAAGTGCTCGCACTTTGGAAATGAATCCGGGTCCTCAACCCAACCTCTCACCCAAAAATCTACTATGATTGTATCTGCAACAGGCAATGAAATTAAAGGTGAAATATACGCATTTTCCATGTTTGGGTTATAGGTTTTGTTGGCATTCCCACAATAAGCAGCATGAACAGGAGATGGGGCAAAGCTATCTACTGTAATACACCATAAATCTCCTCCAATAGGTACCGCAGATTTTCGTGTAAATCCAATTGTATCTTCTCCGTTATTTGTAAATACACCTGCTATATCTATTTCGTCTATCAATACACCAAAGAGTATAGAATCATTCTCTGTGCAGTATTCCGGGTCCGATGCAAACGCCCATCTTATCTTTACTGTATCACCAGCGTATTCAGAAATATCAAAAACTACGGGTACCCAACCGGCAGATGAACCTCCCCAACCGGGTATCCCTGAACCCTCTTCATGCTCAAAACCAAAACCATACATACTTGAGCAATTATAAGGAGGAGTTGGATTCAGCAAAATCTTCCAAACGGTGTCTTCTTTAGCTAAAGGTGCAGATACATTCTTAACAACCTTTGGAATACCAGCTCTCTCTATAAAAGCAACTCTTTTGGTGTTTGAAAATGCAGTAGTAACACACATCACCAAAGAAACTACTGCTGAAAACTTAATAAAACATTTCATCTTCTACCTCCTTTTTACAAAAAATTCGTTTCCATAAACATCAAAATATTCTCACCTATTACCTTCTTTCTTACTACAATTTAATCACTAATTGCTACTTGTCAACATTTTTTCTGCTTTTTTCTATGGTTAAATTATCAAGAATTTGAGCTAACTTTTTAGTTAACTCTACCCAGCTATATTCTTTAACTTTATCCTCCGGCGGACTCTCTAACTTTCCTTTCTTGAACTTTGAATAAAAATCATAAATTGCCTCTTTAATTGCCTCTATATTTCTTGGAGGCACTACAATACCTGATTCGGTTTCTCTGATAATATTTGCACATGGACCTTCAGGAACCGTGGCTAAAATGGGTTTTCTTGCTCCAAGATATTCTCCAATCTTGCCTGTGGATGCTCCTTTTTCTATCTCATCAATCATTACCCAAAGCAAGTCTGCTCTCTTGAGTTGCTCCACACAATACCTATGCGACCGATAAGATTCAATTTCAACTATCTTATCCAATCCCCATTCCCGTAGGGGCAATTCATGAATTGCCCCTACAGAAAAACCAATTAGTTCAACCTTTATATCCTCTGATTTAATTTTCTCCTCAGCAATAAGTTTAGATAAAGCTTTAAGAAAATACTTAGGTGTTCTCGGAGGTATAAATGAACCTGTATATACGATTGTAAACCTGTCTGACTTTTCTGTTTTATCCTGAAAATCATCCGGGCTCCAACCTGCCGGAATAACAAATGTGGACTGTGAACTGTGGACTATGGACTGTAGACTTGTTTTAATTGGCTCATTTATTGATATTATAGCATCGGATACATTAATCACTTTCCTTTTTAGCCACTCATTTATCCATTTATGAAATAAAGTAGGATATGACCAATAAGGCCAGGGGTCTCTAAACTCCACCACTAAAGGCGCTCCGCTTATTTTCTTTAGTGCCCATCCAACCAATAAACTTGTATATGGAGGAGCTGTTGAAAATATAACATTTGTATCTTTTATGAGACGAATTCCCTTATTTACGGCAAATGGCAACCACCCAATCTTATTATCAGGAATAAATAAAAAATTAGACAGTCCCTGAGATTGACGGCGCACCTTGCCAAATTTCTTTCCAATGCCTAAAATCCGCATCATCCTTAAAGGGTCTGCTGATTCACTTCTGTGAATTTTGCACTTAACTTCTTTCACAAGCTCTCGGTCATACGCAAAATATCTTATAGGTTTAACTGTCAAGACCAGAGGACTCCAGCCAAATTTTGGTAAATAACGACAAAAATTGACTACCCTTCTTACTCCTCCCATACCTAATGGTGGAAAATAGTATGCTATTACAAGAACCCGCTTCATTATTCTTATATTAAACAAGAAATACCCTCCAATGTCAATCTTTTTAAAAATTATCTTATTAGATAAAAATATCTTGCAGAGATGAGGATGAGGAGTAGAGTATTAGAAAGGAGGGAGAGATTATGATTAGACAGTTTATTAAATTCGTTACAGCCATTTATATGTCTTTAAGTTGGATATTTGCACCTGTTTTTGGTGGTTGGCCTCAAACACATGAAGGAGGATGGGCATATGGAGTCGCTGTGGACTTTTGCGGTGATGTAATCGTCACAGGCTCTGCTGCTTTTGATACGCTCATTAATGTATGTACTATTAAATATGATACAGATGGTAAAATTATCTGGACAAGAGCTTCTGAAACTAACACTATATATAGTGGACAAGCTGGGGTTGTATGTGACCAACATAATAATATCATCGTTGGAGGTTGTAAGTATATATCGCCAGGCTATGCTTACTGTACTTTCAAGTATAACTCTGATGGTACTTTATTGTGGAGCAGAACTTTTGCTGATTCTCTTTCACAAATGGAAAGTGATATTACTATTGATAAACATGATAATATTATAGTTACTGGGACATGTATAGCAAATTACTGCACTATCAAATATGACTCTACGGGAACAGAGCTATGGCGTAAATTTTTCTATAATAGTGGAAGTAGTACTTCAAGCCCTCATTTAACCACTGACGCCTACAATAATGTAATAATATCTATCAGGACTTGCAATCTTAATAAAGAATCCTATATTGTGAAGTATAGTTCTGATGGAGATTCTCTTTGGGCAATACAATTTGGGAGTGATAGTACAGATAAGCCGGGACCGCTTGTTATGGATAAAAATAACAATATAGTTGTTGGGAGTGTGTTGTTTGAGAGCGATACAAGTTATAAGGTTTACATTTCAAAGTTTAATTCTGTGGGAACCGAAATTATAAGAGAAGAATATAATTCTGACCAAGTAGGTGCTCCTTATTCTATTGCTATTGATAATGACGGGAATATAGTTACAGCAGGTATTGCTTTAAGAGACAGCAACTACGATTATTGCGTAACAAAATATACGCCTGATGCAGATAGTATTTTGTGGAATAAAACTTATGATAAAGCTCAAATTGAGGCAGCGGAAGCAGTTGCTGTAAATTCACAGAATGAGATTTTTGTCACAGGAGCTACATTTCTCAACGATACAACAGTAGCGTGGCTTACTTTGAAGTACGACGCCAACGGCAATTTGATTGGAGTGGTAGAAGAGAAATTGATTCTTGAAAATCCAGGGAATATAACCGTTTTTCCCAATCCATTCCTCTACTCTGCAGTTATTAAATATTGCCTACCCACCAAAGCTCAAGTCTCATTAAAGATTTATGACATTACTGGTAGACTCGTAAAAACTCTTGTTGATGGAGAAAAACAAGTTGGAAATCACAATGTCAACTTTGATGCAAGAAATTTGGCAACCGGCATCTATTTTGCAAAGCTCGTAGCAGGCGATTATAAATCTACCAAGAAACTAATTTTAGTGAGATAGAACATCCGCCTGCATAGCCGTATCTCCTACCACATATTTGAGCATTTCCTGAAAAAAAGTTGACTTTCTGGTTGAAGGTATATATATTCCAAACAAAGGAGATATAATGAAAATGATTTTGTGCTTAATTTTTCTTATACAGAGTGATTCTTCGGAGGTGTATGCAATGGAAGATACTGTTGTGACTGCCACAAAGATGGATGAACCAATAGAACATATAGGAAAATGTATGACTATAATTACCAGAGAAGAAATTGAAAAAGATGGAGCAAGCACGGTATTTGAGATTTTGAGAAACTTCCCAGGCATACATTTTGTTCAGAAAGGTCCCTTTGGTGGGGTTACACAGTTACATTTAAGAGGCACTGAACCCGGACATACATTAGTGCTTATTGATGGGGTGAAGGTAAATGACCCTACCTCTCCTGATAGAAGTTTTGATTGGGGTACACTTCCAACAGTTGCTATTGAAAGGATAGAGGTGATTCGTGGTCCTCAAAGTGCATTATATGGCAGTGATGCGATTAGTGGAGTGATTAATATAATTACTAAATCAGGCAAAAAAGGGATAAAGTTTGAAGGTTCACTCATTGCTGGCTCATACGGAACTTTTGAAGAAAAAGGAGGAGTTAGTGGAGGTGCAGGAATTTTTGATTACTCTCTTTCTCTATTTAATATAAGTTCAAAGGGATTATCTAAGGCAATTATATTGGAAGGAGAGCCAGAAAAAGATGCCTATAAGAATAGAGGAGTTTACACAAAATTAAATGTTCATCCATTTAATAATTTATCAATGGGTTTAACAATAGGAACAAGAGATGCAAAAATAGACATTGATGATGACCAGTTTAAAGATGACCCGAATGCCCAAGCTTTCTTCACTTCTACTTATGGGAATTTATCTCTTAAACATAAATTAACGGATTTATGGCATCATAAGCTCATTCTGGGAATGAATAAAGTGGAGAGAAGTCACGAGGATAAAATGGATGAAATAGATACAACAGAATGGTCTGATTATTATGATGGTGAGTATATGAATGTTGAGTGGCAGAATGATTTTACTTTGCACAAATTCTTCCGTGCGATAGCTGGCTTTGAGTATGCAAAGGAATCAGCCGAATCCTGGTGTGATTGCTCTTCTTCTCCTGATACTTCTCGTATTCCTCATAAATCTATATTTAATCGCAGTTTTTATCTGGGACTTGAGCCAAGTTATCACAATATATTTCTTGATTTTAATGGCAGAATTGATTCTTATGAGAAATTTGGGGCTCTTAAAACATTGCAAGCTTCTCTTAGTTGGCTTGTCAACTCCACAAGATTTAAGGCTAATTATGGGACTGGATTTAAGACTCCTACAATTTATCAATTATTCCATTCACAATATGGCAATCCTGAACTTGAGCCGGAGGAATGTTTTGGATACGATGTAAGTGGAGAGCATAGATTTAAGGACGGTTCGATTGAAATAACTTATTTTGATAAATGGATATTTAAGAAAATAGTTAAATTCTCTGACAAATATGAAAATATGAATAGAGAAGATAAGTGGTCTACCGAAGGATTAGAACTTAACCTACTTCTTTTTCTT
>JAUWHX010000060.1 GCA_030605695.1 bacterium
AGTTGAGATATAGAGCAAATCCTAAATAAGCGAGCGTGAGTAATAAATGCTTTAAGAAATTGAAAAGTCCATCTTTCATTGCACCTTTGACCATTGATATATCGTTTGTTACTCTTGAAACAAGGACTCCGGATTGAGTGCGGTGAAAGTAGTCCAAAGAGAGAGTGTGTAAATGAGAATAAGTATCGTCTCTTACTTTTTTCATCACATTCTCTTCAATTGAGACTCCGAGATATCGGTGCATATATCCAAGTATCCCTTTAATCAAGAAAACAGAAACAAGTATTATCTGGAGCTTCACAAATGCTTGAACTTTTGATCCCTGAAGGAACCATTCATTGAATCGTGCTAAAAGGTCATTACTTAAGGGAAACGAGTTATCATAAAATATAGCATGCAGAAAAGGAGATAAGAGAGAAAGCGAGAAGGTTGAAACCAACGCAAAAAGAAACATAAAAATGATGCATAATATAAGTTTCCTGGTATGAAGTTTAAGATATGGAGCAAAATTCTTCATCCTCTCAATGTAATTTTGATTTTTAACACGCCTGGAGGGATTTGAACCCCCAACCTTTGGATTCGAAGTCCACCGCTCTATCCAGTTGAGCTACAGGCGCATCAAGAATATCAAATGTTATAAACACTAAAATAATACTCTTCCTTTGCTATCTTGCAAGTAAAATTTTAATTTAGAATGAAAGATTTATTTTAGGAAAGTTAATTTGGAGAAAAATAATAAATAAAAGGAATGTATAGAGAGGTTTTTGCTGGCTTAGGTTTGCGGTTCTCCTATCTTTCCCAATACATTTCTATAAGCTTCTGTTCTCAAATCACACTTTGAAGGATTATGTCTTGTAGCTCTTTTTCTCCATAACCTTTTAAACTTGCGTCGTCTTCTTTGGGTCCATGTTCGCCTCATTATTTACCCCCTGTATTTCAACAACCTTAATAGTTCTTGCAAATATTTATTTAATCTTAAGCAATTCTATCTCGAAAATCAATATCGCATTTGGAGGAATGGCATCTCCTGCCCCATATTCCCCATATCCAAGCTTAGATGGAATGATAAGTTTTCGTTTGCCACCTACTTTCATAGATGCAACTCCTTCATCCCAGCCTTTGATAACCTGTCCCTGTCCTAAAGTAAAGATGAACGGCTTATCACGTTTTTTTGAACTGTCAAACATCGTGCCATCTTCAAGCCAGCCGGTGTAGTGGACGGATACTCGTGACCCAATTGTGGGTGAAGCACCTGTGCCTATAACCATATCTACATACTGCAGTCCTGATGGCATAAGAACCAGCTTTTCGGTCTTATCCTTGGACTCGCATCCGACCAACATAAACATAAGTGAAATCATAGCGACGGAGAAAATAGCATTAGGAATCATCAATTTCATTTCAAATCACCTCCTTATCTGCATTATAATAAACCCCATTAGAAAGTCAACACTTTTTTCAGAATATCTCTATTTTTTAATAGGTTAAAGCTTCCAAACAGTAAGAGCGAACAGCTATTCGCCTAATGATATTTTTTAACCGCTCACAGACCTCTGTATAAAAGATACTGATGTCAGTAGATGATTAACTGATGGGGATAGTTAATTTGGATATTGCATTTCACTACCGTACTGCTTGTATATGCTTTCCGGCAAATCTGCTGTGCTATCTGTTACTATTTTTATCATTACTCCCCCCATGTTTGTTATACGAACAACCTACTCTCTGCTTGGGCAATAATTCTACCTCTCAGACCTCTGCATAAGGGAATAAAGCCTTCAAATCCTAATCCACGATTTTGGTTGAATAGACTTTCGGATAACAGTAAATATTCCCAATTTTGTGGTTGCTCGTATCCCTCTGAAGGTAGGACCGTTGAAGCTTGCTCACACCAAGCTACTGCTGCACGTGCTTTAACTGCTACATTTGGGCTTTCAATATCCTTATCAGCTTTGGTCTCTACAAGATACATTTTATCAGACGTTTTTACAATGAAATCCACTTCGTAATTCCTTGAAATTCCAGTTTCATCTCGATAAGTAATTTTTAGCCTATGACGTCTGTCCAATTTAGTATAGGCAAGAACATCCGCTGAAGGGTTTAATACATCCAGCATAAAATCTCGTTCAAAGCCTCCACCTTTAATTTGATAGCCCATTCTCGGATAAATACTCTTATCGGTTTCTATGGATTTACTCTCTCTCACTATAATCCTTGGTACTTCTGATAATTTTCCCCATTCTCCTTTTACTTCATATTTGTAACCTTCAATTAGTTTCACGATTGCTCGACGGACTGTCTGAATAATATAGTCAAATACATCAATGTAATTAAGAACCGAATAGTTCTCTTGTTTAGTAAAGTCAATTGATTCTCCAAAGCAATATTCTGATACATAATCATCTATCAATTCGGCAATCTCTGCCTGTTTTGCTGTCAAGATAGAAGTCTTTCCTCTTGTTGCTACTGCTCTGGAAGCTTGCCTCAAGAAATAACCATAGTCAAAATACTTATCGTCTAACCTCCACGTTCTTGTTTTCTTGCTGGTCGGGACATGGGTTTCGGTAATGCTAAGTTTAGAAAGCCATTCTCTTAACTGATGAAAATTCTTACCATATTTAGGAAGAGTAGCAATGTCTATCTGTGAGAGCTCTGGCATACGTCCTTCATCATAAACTTGAATCGGCCAGGCAATATCAAATTTCTCAATTCTTTCGGTTATGGCATCTACCGGCATCAAATCACCAGTCGAAGTTGTCCCACTGGTATCACCTCCACCGATAGCATATCCTTCATTCTTCAGACTCTCATAAAAGGCTCTAAATCTGGGATGTTCAACAACAAATAGAAAATCAAGAGAATTAGAAGGAATCTTATTTTTTTGTATCTCGTAGAAGGCATCTCTCTTAGCATCCTGTAATTCAGGGAAAGAATATGTAGGAAACATAAGCCTTAAACCTCTACCAACAATCTGTTCCAAAAGTAGGTCTGCTTCAGTTGCCCTCAAAACTACTGTCACACAAATATTATTCTTATCAAATCCCTCTCGTAGCATTAGGACCGAAACAACCACTCTAAGTGGGTCATCATCCATATCAATCTTATCAAGCCGTAATCTCGTTTCTTTTAGCTCTTTATCCGATAAATCAGAATGGATAACCATTACTTGTTTATCATCATAATGATTTCCATGTTCATCACTTAGGGTGGCAAAGTGTTCTACTGTCTTATCAGCAACTTTGGTATCCTCACATAGTACCATCATTACAGGCTTTTCATTAAGTCCTTTTTCTTTGAATTCTGTAGAAAGCTGTTCAAGTTTTAAACGTCCAATCTCCAAAAGTAGCTTCTGTCCTGCGGAAAGACATTTTATCTCTCCACGCCGATGACTGCCTTCTGGTTCATATCGTTCTGCCCGAAAGTCCAAATCATCTAAAGACTCACCACCAATAGACTGCCGTTCCTCTAAAAAAAGTTGCTTAACCAACATATCCTGCATGGCACTGACCAAATCATAATCATAGACAATATGAGGAAAGTATTCTCGTTTCTCAGCACTTCCATAAAATGGAGTTGCTGAATAATCTATTTGAAAGAAGGGACCAAACTTATCTTCATACCTCTCTTTTAGCCGTTCATATAAGAGATTCATAAACTGACGCCATACAAGTTCTTCTCCTTTTGCACCCTTTTTCCCATGCACATGATGTGCCTCATCATTCATAATAATCAAATCAGGATACTGAGAGAGAAAATCCAAAATAACCTCACCTCGTGGCATTTTTTCTACATCTTCCCCTGTATATTGAGCCCATAAATTAGGAGCAGTAGATTTTAAGCGGAACTGCTGCCAATTGGTCAAGCAAACAAAAGGTCCATCAGGTGGGGTAGTGTTTGGCTTAACATCATCAGGTTCAAGTATCTCTAAATGAAAACGTTCTCTCCAGTTTGCACCTTCGGGCATAAATAGAGAATGCTTATAATCCGAATATTCTGGATCCCTATTGCCTGTCTTGATATCACGCTTGCCCCTGAAGGAATCAAGCAAACGATTCAATACTTCATGTCCTGGAGTGACTATTAGAAATCGGCAAGAATATTTTCCTCTCTCATCATTCATCCTGTTGAAATATTGCCAGATAAGTAAAGCCGCTAATACCCACGTTTTGCCTGAACCAGTAGCCATTTTCAGGGCATACTTTGTGAATGGTATAGTTTCAACTTCTTGTTTTAATGGAAGGTGCTGATAAAGAGATTCTGGTGCAACTTTTTCAAAAAGTTCCTGTAAAGTCTCCGCTTGCAGTATTTCATAGCAATATACAATTGTCTCAATAGCTCGTCTTTGACAATCGTAGAATTTCTCCTCAGTATCTTCTTCTCTTTGAAACCAGTAATTAAAAAGTTCAAGCGTAGTCTTTGTAACACCAGACCAGCCCTGGTCAACCCATGCTTGTACCTCACCCTCTAACGCCTTTGCTAAATACATTTGAGAGAAGGCTTCTTTAATTTCTTTTTTTGCCATAGTATTTCCTATACCTCAATTGTCGCTCCTGCATCATTGCCAAAAAT
>JAUWHX010000059.1 GCA_030605695.1 bacterium
AGATAGCAGAGGCGATAAACATGCTTAGAGTAAGAGGAGCTCCTTTAATAGGAGCAGTAGCTGGTTATGGAGTTGCTCTTGCTGCACAGAAAGCAAAAAATATAAAAGAGATTGAAGACGCAATTATTCTCCTTGAACAAACTCGCCCCACTGCATATAACCTGTTTTCTGCCTTAAACCGAATGAAAAAGATTGTAGGGGCAATTCATGAATTATCACTACTTATTCTTCAAGAAGCTCATCGTATAAAAAAAGAGGACAAACTCCTGTGTGAGCAGATAGGGAAAAATGGAGCATCTCTTATTCCAGAAAGAGCTCAAATCCTTACTCATTGCAATGCTGGGGCTCTTGCAACTTGTGGAATCGGGACTGCACTTGCTCCAATCTATATTACAAAAGAAAGAATAAAGCGAGTATTTGTTCCAGAGACAAGACCTGTTTTGCAGGGAGCAAGACTCACAGCTTGGGAACTGCAACAAGCAGAAATTCCTCTAACTTTAATTTGTGATAGTACAAGAGGTGTTGTAATTAAAGAAGTTGATTTATGTATCGTTGGGGCAGATAGAATTGCCCGTAATGGAGATACTGCGAACAAAATAGGAACTTATACGCTTGCGGTTCTTGCAAAAGCTCATAATGTGCCATTTTATGTTGCAGCACCCAGCACTACTTTTGACCCAAGTATAGAATCAGGAGAGCAGATACCAATCGAACTACGCAGCCCTGATGAAGTCAGAAAAATAGGCAGTTGTGAAATAGCACCAAAAGATATAGATGTTTTTAATCCAGCATTTGATGTTACCCCACACGAATATATTACAGGCTTTATAACAGAAAACGGGATACAGACACCCCCATTTCAAAAATGATATTACACAGATTTTTGCTATTTTTTACTCTTTACTTTCCACTCTCTACTTCTTTATATGCAGTTGAGGGAAATGAGCCCGTTCCAGAACTTGAACTTCCTTTACTTGAAATCGAAATTTCTGAAGATAGTCTGCAAGACAGGGAAGAGGTTGCACAGTTTTTGCATTTCCCCCAATTTTCTCTTGGGTTAGAATTCGGAGAAAGTGAACTGGGGGAAGGGTATAATATTGAAATAGGTGGATACACAGGAATTAACAATTCATTTGTCGCTCAATTTCTTGAAGTTGAGGATAAGACTTCCCTTGGAACTGGAACGGAACTGAGAGTTATTGGTCGCCAGAGTATTGTAGAAATTGATGCAGAAACAAGGAGATATAAAATAGGAGATGGATATTGGGAAAACCTTTATCTTGCTAATAGTTCAATCTCTCTCTATCTTGGGGAAAATATCTTTAAAGTCCTTGCGTCGGGTTGCTATGAATCAGAGACTTTATGGGATACTGGGATACTGTGGGGCAGAAGATTTTGGCAATCGTTGTTTATGGGAGTAGGCATAAGTGCTCCTATTGTAGCTCCATTTGTGCAAATGGACTGGAGGGTAAACAACTTTTTCTCAATAAATATTTCACACCGAAGCAAAACAGTTACAAGACCCCTTGAAAGCATCTATATGAATCAACCCTATGTAGTTCTAAACCCCGATTTAAAGCATGAACAATGGAATTTTTTTTCTACGATTAAATTCTTGCTTGGGAATAATGTTGATATTGAGCTCTCACATAAATGGGTAGAAAACATAATTTATTATGGTTTAGTTCACGGACATGCACCTTCATTTGCTGATTCTGTGATGCCAAATAATGGAAAGAAACACCAAAAATGGGAAGGAAGTATTGGTTTAGAATGGCAGAAAATCAAAAATTTAACTTCTCTTGAATACGTATCATTAAAAACTCACCCTCGTCCACCTGATTGTGTCTTTGCTTTTCTTCCTACAGTTTCATTTGTCAATACTATCGGAATTCCTATATTTTTTGATACAGGGATAGAATTAGAAACTAAATATATTGAAAAAACAGATTATTTCGAAGAAATAGCAACAGGAAGTATCTCTACTTGGCTTTTTTCCCTTGAACTTTCAAAGAAGTTGGAGAACTGGGAACTATGGGTAAAAATAAATAACTTGACTAATACCAAATATCAGATTATAAGATGGGTAGAAGGACCTGGCAGATGTATACAAGCAGGGTTTAATATTAGAATGTAGTAGTTAGTTTAAGAAGGAGAAATGAATATACCACTTGTTGATTTAAAAGCCCAATATCAAGATATAAAAGATGAAATAGATAAGGCAATCCAGAAAGTAATCGAGTCCACACAGTTTGCAGGCGGAGAAGAACTTACAGGATTTGAGAAAGAATTTGCTGAATTTTGTGGAGTGAAGTATGGAGTAACTACAAGTTCTGGGTCCACTGCCTTAGACCTTACCTTACTTGCATTTGGGATTGGTGAAGGAGATGAAGTAATAACAACCCCTGCTACATTTATTGCTACAACTGAAGCTATTACCCATACTGGAGCGAGTATTGTATTTGCTGATATTGAGCCAGATTCTTATAATATTGACCCAAAAGAAATTGAGAAAAAGATTACATCTCGCACTCGTGCTTTAATTCCTGTTCATTTATTTGGTCAGCCCTGTGATATAGACCCAATTATTGAACTTGCACGCAAGCATAATCTTGTCTTGATAGAAGATGCGGCTCAGTCTCATGGAGCAGAATATAAAGGAAAAAGAGTAGGTCAGTTCGGAGATGCAAGCATTTTTTCATTTTATCCGGGGAAAAATCTTGGAGCATACGGGCATACTGGAATTGTAGTTACAAATAGAGAGGATATTGCTAATAAAATAGAACTACTTGCAAATCATGGAAGGCATACAAAATATGAGCATTTGATAGAAGGGTATAATTATCGGGCTGATACGATTCAAACAGCAGTCCTTCGTGTGAAGCTCAAGCATTTGCTGGATTGGAATGAGAGAAGAAGACAGAATGCAAAAATATATAATTCATTTTTAGAAGCTACCTCCGTAATTACTCCAAAAGAAAAAGAATATGCCAAGCATGTTTATCACCTGTATGTAATAAAAAGTGAAAGACGGGACGAGCTTGCGGAATATCTCAATTCAAAAGGTATTAGCACTGGTATCCATTATCCTATTCCCTTGCATCTACAACCTGCCTATAAATATCTTGGTTTAAAACCGGGGAGTTTTCCAGTTACTGAGGAGTTTTGTTCTAAAGCTTTATCTCTCCCAATGTTTCCTGAACTAAAAGAGGACGAAATTAGGTTAATCGTAGAAGAGATTAAAAGATTTTTCTCTTTACAATGAAGAAAACTGGTCTTATATTATTTTTCATAATGGTAGCCATTAATTTAGAGGCTAAACTTCCGCATCCTAAATACTTGCAAGAACTGGCGGCCGGATATGCGTTTGGAACAATTGGATGGTGTGTAGGAGCTACCAGTGCACACGCAATATGGAGCACAGAGGAAGATGCATTAGTTATAGGAAGATACACATTATGGAATGGAGAGAATGCACCAAGCGTATGGGGATACTCATTATATGGACTTGGAGCTTCGATTGGGGTGTGGATTACAGGGAAACAATACGATGATGGGGAATACATAAGTACATTAGTTGGAACTATTTTATTCCCATTAGTATTGGCTGGTGTAAAAAAAGCAATGGCAATAGAGTTAAAAGAAGTAGATGAGGTAATAAGTTTCTCGCTTCCTCTCGGTGCGTTTATTGGGTATAATCTTTCAAGGAGCAAAAAATGATAAAGATTTTTCTTGTATTGTTTTTAATTTCTTCTCAGAAAATAGTACTCAAGGATGGCAGGAGTTTCAAAGATGAAATAAAATATTTTAAAGATTCTTTATTAGTTCTTGAGGAAGAAGGGAAAATTAGCAAGAAGGAATTGCAAGAGATTAAATTTTTACCTCCGCCATCGCTTGTCAGTGGATTTGAAGATACAATACCTATTCAGGAGATTCTTGAAATCGCAGAAGAGGCTACTCAACGATTTAAGGATGCAAATGGAATAATTTTACTTGAGAATGATATTAATATTTTGAATTGTGATGGAACAAGGACTCATCGTTATCATTTTATCGGAAAAATATTGAAACCTGAGTTTAGAAAATGGGCTGACAAAAGGATCGGTTTTGATGAGACTCGTGATAAAGTTCACATCTTGCTTGCCAGAACTATCCATCCAGATGGTAGTATCTCGTGGTTTGACCGCTCAAAAATTAAAGTAAGTTCTTCTGCTCAAGGAATGGTTTATTTCAGCAGATATAAAACCCTTTCTTTCAATTTACCTGAAGTAGAAACCCAAGATATTGTAGAATATGTTTATGAATATGAGGCAATGAAGCCATCAGACCCAAAGATTTTCAATCCCTGTGGTTTTTTGCAATCAAATGAACCTACAGTCAGGTCAAAATTTAAAGTAATAATTCCAGATTCTCTTGAGCTTAATTTTTATACAAGAAACTTTTCTGAAGATGAATCCGCACCCAAAATTACTAATGGAACTCGTGAGACAATTTATGAATGGGAGCTTTGTGATATACCTGGGATTGTAAAAGAACCGAAGATGCCATCACTTATGGATATTGTTCCGGGAGTATTTACCACTCTTTTTAAAGACTGGGAATATATTTTTGACCGCCATTCTAAATGGCAACTTAGAAGAATGGAAGTAACTTCAGAAATTGATAGTTTATGTAAAGAAACAGTGAAACCAGCCCAGAGCATACATGATTCAATAGGACTCATTTATCACTGGGTACAGCAAAATATCAGATATATATGCATTAAAGGGAGTCCGAGTTCAGGACATTCAGGTCATCCAGCATCTCTTACCCTGAAAAATGGATTTGGCGATTGTACCGATAAAGCGATTCTTCTTGCTACAATGCTTAGAGCAATTGGGGTGGATGCTTATATGATATATGTTTTAACTAATAGCAGTGGCACTGCTCCGCTCCGAGAAATTCCTATCAGTTATTCAAATCACGCAATAAACGAGATTAGATTGCCGGATACAACTTTTTGGCTTGACCCTGTTTCTGAAACATATAGATACCCACATTTCTCATCAGGAGACCATGGAATCTTATATGAAAATCCTATAGCCGGGAGAATAGACTCTATTTTAGTACCTCCTCCATCTTACAATGCAAGAGATTGTAAAATTAATATGACTCTTAATCCTCAGGGAGATGCACTGGTAGAATTTGAGAGGAAATATACTGGCGGCTGGGAAGCCTGGATGAGATACCGATGGAAATATACAAGAGAAAGTGATTACCCGCATAAAATTCAGGAAATAATTAACGAAGAATCGCCAGGAGCTGAACTTATTGATTATGAGATAGGGACATTTGAAGATTTGTCAAAACAATTTCATCTTAAATGGGAGTATAAACTAAAAGATTATCCAACTTGTGCATCTGATCTTTTAATATTTAAAATCCCAGGAACAGAGAATTATGAATTTCGTGAAGCCTCCCTTTCTACTCGCAAATACGATATAGTATATGCTACTTCCTATGAAATTAGACAAAATGCCCGAATCCATCTTCCTGCTACTCATAAAATAGAATCACTTCCGTCTTCACTTAAGTTATCATGTAAATATGCGAGTTATGAAGCAGAATACAAGAAATTATCTGACGAAGAGATTGAATTTCACGATAAGTTTTCAAGATGGGCACGAATTATACCTGCAAGGGATTATGATGAGTATAAGCAATTCTTGAATAAGATAGCAAGTTTTGCAAAGCAACAAATATTTTTGAAGAAACAGTGAAAAAGTTATGGCTTCTGGCATTCCTCTTTTTAAGTTGTAAGCCCAGTAGAGACAATCCATACGACCCACAATCACCAAATTATATAGGAGAAGGAAGAGTTAAAGGTAAAGTTACCAATATGGTAGGAATACCACTTGAGGGAGTGAACATTTCCACTATTCCAATTAAATTTAGTGCAATAACTGATTCAGCAGGTGAGTTTGTACTAAATCCTGACCCGGGAACCTGGGAACTCGTAGCGCAACTTTCAGGTTATATGCCTGACACCACTCAAGTGAATATAAATGTAGGAGACACAACCATAGTGAACTTTCAGCTTAATGGGATTCCTGTGGTTAAATCTGCTCGTGTTATATCCTGTCAAGAAGACAGAAATTTTCCAGTATATAATGTATATTGGGCTAATGTATCTTGTGAAGTTCAAGACCCTGATGGGATACAGGATATAGATTCAGTCTGGGTTGTTGTAGAGCTTGATGCCGGGAACTTCACTCAAAGTTTATCTTTTAATGCTGGAATTTATGATACAAACATGTGTGAAAGTCCGTATCCAAATGAAGAATTAGAGAATCTTGTTGGCAGACCTTTTATAATACACGCACTTGACAAAAAAGGAACTATAGGAAACTCTCCGGATTTCTATATTTCCAGAATCATTTATAAGGTGCCCTACAATATAACCCCACTTAATAATGGCACTTTGCCTCAAGCTACACCAATAGATTTTGTATGGAGGAAAGTTAATACTATCTATCCTGTTGTGTACCGATTAATTGTTCAGCATAGTAGTCTTGATACTGTTCTTACATACGACAATATGGTAGATACAACTGCAACAGTTGATTCCTTACCTTGTGCTACTTATCATTGGAGGGTAGAGATTAGAGATGAATATGGGGATTTTTCTCGTTCAAGGCAAACGAGTTTTGTAGTGGAATAAAAAACCCCACCCCGCAAGATGCGGGGCGGGGCTGAACTTCAGCTATTGGGTACGCAATTTCCCATTTCCTGTGGGTCTCACCTCTATCTTATCCTGTGAGTCTTACCTCTATCTTAAAAAGCTTTTTATTTACATTCGTAAACTCTGTTATCTTCGAACTGATGTCATCCAATCTTGCATTGAGTGATGAGATACTATCTTTTACTGCTCCATCTGTTTTTTCACCAAGTAATCTTATTGAGTCTCTAATTGCTGTGACCTTCACTATAATTGCTGTAACAAAAGCAAGTGAACTCCGCGTCTCCTTAATCTTGGCTAAAAGTAACCCCTTCTGTTCTTTAGATAACCTTTTACCTGCCTGCTTCTCTAAGTTATTAGCAGTCATAAGTAGAGGTTTAGATGCTGCTATCTGTGCGACTATACTATCTACCTCTGCACTTAATGAATGAACTGTATGGATTTCTGGCTTCTCGCTGCACCCGTAAAGAATACTTATTCCCAATACTATCAATACTTTTTTTAGCATTTTTGCCTCCTCTCATCTATCTATGAGAAAGCAAGAGAGGGAACTACTTCCTGTTCCCTCTCTTGCTGGGCTTCAGCTCGAGTTATTGTAAGATTATAAGTTTCTTTATAGTTTGAGCTTTTCCGCCCTTAAGTCTCACGAAGTATATTCCCTGAGTGAGTTCGCTTGTATTAAGAATTGCACGATGAGTACCAGCATCAGTTCTTCCTTTGATAAGAGTCACAACTTTCCTTCCAGAAACATCGTAAACTGAGAGTTCTGCATTGGTTTTCTCTGGGAGTGTATAGCATATTGTAGCGTTGTGATTTGTAACAGTTGGTGTAACTGACAGCCATAGTGTCTGCTTCTCAGGAGTTGTATTCTCTTCAGCTCCGATAGTTGGAATCTCAACATCTGCACCTGATACATTGTTGTCAACCACTGAAACGGGACCATAAGTTACATCATCGTATCCAGGTTTCGAGATTTTGAGATTATAAGTTCCAGGAGGTAATTGACTCAGAAGGTAAGTTCCATTATCCACTGAGTAAGCAGCACCGACGATTTCTTCACCGTCCATAGCATATATCATAGCCTCTGGTACTCCGGCTTTACCTGCTTCCGTTAACCTACCAGAAATTCCCATCATTCCCTTTCGACTATGTCCAAGCTGGAAGTCAATTGAAGTAGCCGGAGGAGTTACCTCTGTCGCAGCTCTCCATGAATGAACTCCATCGTAGAATTCTGGGAGGTATTCCAGAGCAAAAGCGATAACATAGAATCCTCCACCACCATCAATTGGGACATTTTCCACAGCATAAGTACCATTAGCAGCAGTAAACGCATATCCAAAGAAGCGAGGGTTTCGTCTAATAACCACAACCATTGCTTTCTCAATACCCCGGGTTGAATCATCTGTTACCACTCCTGAAATAATGCCATCCTGAGTCGGCATTGGCTCAAGCACTATATCAATTCCTGAGGTCAGAGAATCCGGAATTACTGGAACAGGCTCTGAATGAGTTCCGGGTTTGTATCCATCAGCGTAAGCACCTACTTTATATAGACCAAACATAGCATCCTCTATAAGATAAGCTCCTGTATTATCTGCATTAACCTCGTATCGGTTCCAGCCACCTTGTGCCCACACTCGTGCACCAGATATGCCCTGTTCCAATGTATCAAGCACCATTCCAGCAATACTACCATCAAGTCCTTCCTCAAGATATAGGAGGAAGTAAATATTTGGTGTGTCCTGCCCTGCCTTTACTTCTACCTCCGTAGCATTATCACGAGTTTCTGCCCAATTATACCACTGCTCTTGAAATCCTTGAGCACGTGCTCTAACATGATATTTCCCTGGCAAAAGATTCTCTACCCTATAATTTCTTTGCCTGTCTGTTTTGACAGTAGCCACTGAATGGTCGGCATTGATAGGAAAGACAGCAACAAAGAAAGCATCAGAGCCAGAGCCACCACTATCGTTCACCCAACCAGATATAGAGCCATAAGCAATAGAAGTATCAGGCACAAGGAGAAAGTCAATATTCTCAGTGAGCTCATTAGCTCTGACTTCAAATGAGCCTGAGTGAGAAGGTATATATCCTGCAGCACTTGCTACAGCTTGCCGCACTCCTACAGGAACTTTCCTTATCAAATACTTTCCATAGTAATCAGTATAAGCTCCGGAGTTAAAGCCAGCAATCTTAACATAAGCTCCTTTTATAGGGTCCCGAGTTACTGCATCTTTCACCACGCCGGCTACTTTTCCTATCTCTGTACTCCCAGCGCATGCGAGATAAAAATCAATCCTGGGAACCTCTATATTAGTTACAACAATTGGATTAGCATTCTTGGGAAGCTTCTTGTTATCCCACCACTCTGTTATATATGATGGGCAGTTTGGGCCATCGGCATATTGAATATGGGCATAATAAGTTCCCGCTTTGAGTTGACTAAACCTGTAAGATCCATACTGGTTAGTTGACTGAAGGGCTATTGGTGAGCTATCATATGGGGATGTATAAAGTTCCACATACGCATGCAAAGGCATAACTGTGTCTCCCTCGCCCATCACCATTCCAGAAATTGCACCTTCCTGAAGAAATGCCAATGTAAAATTAATGTTTTCTGTTACATAACCTGAAGTTACATTCACAACTTGTCGTGCTCCCTCATAATACCATTCGCTCTCGTATCCTTGTTTATCTGCGCGAAGATAGTAGGACCCTGGGGCTAATGGAATGAAATAACTACCATCCTGCCAGGAGAAAGCTTCACCAATCCGATTAGAAGTATCTGAGGAGAAATAGATTGAAACACTCGCATCATATATGGATATACCTTCCCCTGCTTCACATACTATTCCAGAAATCCCACTTGTTGCTCCTCTACCAAGAGCAAAATCTATTCCATCGTGTGTTTGTCCATTCGTGACCACAATTTTGTCTGCCTCTCCTGGCGAGAGTTTATTATCCCACCATTCTCCTTTATATCCCATCTTATAGCAAGCTGCATAAACAACATCAGTATCTGCTTGCAACCCAAACTCTGCCTCGTAATTACCATTACTATCAGAGTCAACACAAATTATTGCTGAGTCACCCTGATTATAAGGGAGATGGAAGAGACAAACTTCGGCTCCTGCAAGAGGATACCCTGTTTGCTCATC
>JAUWHX010000065.1 GCA_030605695.1 bacterium
AAAGTTGCGAGAGAAAGCAAACTATGAGATTTTCTGTAATCGTCCCTACTTATAAAAGACCTGAAAGACTTATAATTTGCCTTTCTTCATTAGAACATCAGATAAGAACCCCAGATGAGATTATTGTAGTTATACGGAACACCGATATTGATACGCAACATAGATTAAAATCTTTTATGAAGAAATCCAGATTAAATATTAAGAAAGGTATTGTAAAGAATCCAGGGATTGTTGCTGCATTAAATTTAGGGCTCAATATAGTAACTGGGAATATAGTATGTTTTATTGATGATGATGCAGAAGCTTATCCAGATTGGATAGAGAGAATAGAATCTTATTATTCAAATAAGAAAATAGGCGGAGTTGGAGGACGAATTATTGCCTACGAAAATGATGAGCCATTAATAGTCTGGAAAGTCAATAAAATTGGGCAACTTCAGTGGTTTGGGCGATTAATAGGAAATTATTGTAATGATATAGAAGGAATTCACAGAGTTGATTTCTTGCCCGGGACAAATATGAGCTTCAGAAAATCCATAATCACTAATTTTGATAAAAATCTCAAAGGAGACGGCTACAATTTTGAAGTAGATATGGGGCTTTCTGTCAGAGAAAAAGGATACAAATTGATATTTGACCCAAAAATAAAAGTAAAACACAATGGCATACGCGGGACTCAAAAGGATACTATAAATTGGTCAATGAGAAGCTTCGTCAACGCCCACAATACTGTGTATGTGATGTTGAAGCATCTCGGGCTAATGAGAAAAATAGTCTTTCTCTTTTATTTTTGGGTAATTGGAGATACTGCATCTCCAGGTTTAGTAAAAGTTTTATCTCTTATAGGCAAAAAATACTTCTTTGGGGCTTTACAAATGTTTTTTTATGCAACTAAAGGTAAATTCGCAGGAATATCAACCTATGTAAATTGCAGAATTTAGGAAGTCCCGACTTGAGATGCTTCTAATTCCTCGTTTTCAGAGTCAAGTGCCTCAGCATTTTCTCCATTGCTTGCAATTTCTTGTGTAATGTCACGAACTTCGAAATGAAACTCAGTTATATTCTTATAATCTATATTAATATCTATTCCTGAAGTCTCTTCTCTTATTGGATAAAGAAAAACAACTTCTTGGTCTTCATTGCCTTTCATTATCTGACGCATTTTCGCAAGCAATATAGCCATTTGAATTAATTGGTGAATCATCTTCAATAACTCACCATCCTTAATTTTGCTGAGTTCCTCCAAATCTTCTTTATCAAGAACAACTCCTGCAAGTAATTTATCCTCATCTCCAATGATTTCTATTATTTTCCTGATTAACTTTCTCGCAAAGTCCATAATATCTTCTTTCTCCTCAAATGGAGTAATTGACATTTTTTCCATATTCTCAATCCTTAGAGAAAAATCAACTTCAAAAGTATGTAGTTCTTTTACACCATCTTTGACCACTTCTTGCTGGAACCGATAAGCAAGAGACATTTCCAGCTTCTTTGTTTTCTCTGAAAAATACCCATCTGCGGTGAGTCGCTCCATACTTTTTGACTCAAATGTTAGATGAAAATCTATTGTAGAATCTGAAACAGAACTTGTAGAGCTAACTACATCCATTTTCTGTCCTAAAAGAAATTGTGATAATGGTGAAATATCTACTTTGTCAAAAGAATCAGGGATACTTTTGTCTAATATTTGCTCTTTTGTATTAGAATTAGAAAGCCCTGAAACTCCGAGAAAAGATGGATTTAAAAACTGTAATACATTAGAAATAGGGCACATCTTATTTATTGTCGGTATATTTGTATAATTCTTCAGGCAAAATATATAAATCAATCCAGAATTCTTCATTAAAAAAAGCTTGACAAAACAAAAAATAGATATAATTAACAAAAAGTGCCTCTGTATCTCAGGCGACAGAGCATTCTGTAAATGTGTGCCTGGGTAGCTCAGTGGTAGAGCACTTCCTTGGTAAGGAAGGGGTCGTGGGTCCAATTCCCACTCCAGGCTGAATAAATTAATTAAAAAGAGATGAGAATTATAGTTACATTAGCTTGTGGTGAGTGCAAGCGTAGAAATTACACCACTAAAAAGAGTAAGCAACTACATCCTCAGAGGATTGAATACAAGAAATATTGTCCTTGGTGTAAAAAACGCACCTTACACAAAGAAATTAAATAAATTTTTAGTTTTGCATTTTGATTTTTGAATTTATTTATGGGCCTGTAGCTCTAATTGGTGAGAGCGCCGGACTCCAAATCCGGAGGATGAAGGTTCGAATCCTTCCAGGCCTGGTTGGTAATGGATAAAATTAAGACTTTTTTTAACGAAGTAAGGATTGAGCTCTCAAGGGTCTCGTGGCCCAAAGGAAGAGAACTTTGGGGGTCTACTTGGATAGTTTTAATCATTTCTTTCTTGCTTGCAGTATTTATAGGATTTATTGACATTTTATTTTCCCGGATAGTGGGAGGAATATTAAGATGAAGCAATGGTTTATTATCCGTGTATCAGGGCAAGAGAATAAAGTTGCTGAACTCATCCGTAAGAAACTTGCACACACAGGTTTGGGAGAAGAACAAATAGGAGAGGTAATTGTTCCGACAAAAAAGATATCCAGATTGACCAAAAAAGGCAGAATAGAACTGGACAAGAAGCTTTATCCGGGATACATAGCAATCCAAATAGAACCCAGTGAAGAATTATTTAAATTGGCAAGTCAGACTCCCGGAGTATTGAGTTTTGGAAACAAAGGAAGGAATCCTCAACCTATATCCGAGGAAGAAAAAGACAGAATGTTTGGGTATATAAAACCTGAACCCGGACAAGTTGCTGAAATACCTTTTGTCAAAGGTGATTCTGTGAAAATTGTAGACGGTCCTTTTGCAGATTTTGCCGGCACAGTTGAGGAAATATATCCTGACAAGGAGCGAATAAAACTTATGGTAACTATTTTCGGAAGGCAAACTCCTGTAGAGATTGCTTTTTCTCAAATAGAACCAATTTAAAATTAAGGATAAGCGCAAATGCATACAGACGATAAAAATCTAATTCAAGAAATTTGCAGAAAAAGCTTGATAAAACTTTGTAGTTAGTATATCATTTAATTTAACATGGCAAAGAAAGTTGTGGCACAAGTAAAAATCCAGCTTCCGGGAGGAGGAGCTACACCTGCTCCACCCGTAGGCACGGCTCTTGGTCCGCATGGCATTAATATCCCCCAGTTTTGTAGCCAATTTAATAGCCAGACAAAAGGACAAGAAGAATATATCATCCCAGCTGTAATCACGATATATAAGGACCGAAGTTTTGACTTTATTCTTAAGACCCCTCCTGCTTCAATGCTCCTGAAGAGAGCCGCTGGAATTGCAAAGGCGAGTCCTGAACCAAATAAAACTAAGGTAGCAAAAGTAAAGCGGAGTCAGGTTCTTGAGATAGCAAAACAGAAAATGAAGGACCTTAATGCATACACACCCGAAGAGGCAGTGCGGATAATTGAAGGAACAGCAAAAAGTATGGGTATAGAGGTAGAAGAATGAAACACTCAAAGAGATTCAAAAAGTTTAAAGAAAAAATAGAAGAACTTTATGACATCCCCAGTGCTATTAAGTTTATAAAAGAGAGTTCTACCTCAAAGTTTGATGAGACTATTGAAATTGCTGTGAAATTAGGAATTGACCCGAAAAAGGAGCATGTGAGGGGAGCCAGTTCTCTTCCTCATGGGACAGGAAAAACAAAGCGGGTTCTTGTTTTTGCAGAAGGTGCAAAAGCAAAGGAAGCACAGGATGCTGGAGCTGACTTCGTTGGAAGCGATGACTACTTGAAAAAAATAGAGGGAGGATGGCTTGATTTTGACGCAATAGTAGCTACCCCAGAGCTAATGCCAAAGATTAGCAAATTTGGGAAGCTGCTTGGACCCCGTGGACTTATGCCAAATCCAAAAACCGGCACCCTGACTGATGATGTAAGCAAGGCAGTGCAAGAAGTAAAAGCCGGCAAAGTTGAATTCAAAATGGATAAGGGTGGATGCCTTCATAGTCCGGTTGGCAAAGTGAGTTTTCCGGAGAACAAACTTCAGGAAAATATTGCCCAGTTCTTAAAATCAGTATGGAGTGCAAAGCCGGCGAGTGCTAAAGTTAAGAATTACCTTAAAACCGTTTACCTCTCCTCCACAATGGGTCCTGGACTAAAGCTTGACCCCAAAAGCATAGACCAATCCCTAACAAACTAACTTCTCAAGAACCCTTTTTCATAATCACCCACTTCGTTTCTCTTGTGAAAACCTTGTGCTGAAATGAACCACAAAGACACAAAGTCTCAAAGAACACAAAGAGATAAAGACTTGAGATAGAGATTGCAAACCGTAGATTGTAGAGTTTAGAGGTTTAAGGGGTTATTGCAAATTGTGGGGTTCAAGAATTAGCCGGCAGTGACAGAGACATCATCAATTAAAATCCAGGGGAGAAGAGAGCTTAGCACTTTTTTCCGTTCTTTAGAAATTGCAGATATCTTGGTGAACAAGTCATATATATTCCCCTGAATTAGTGTTTCGCACAATGGAGTTGCGAGTGTGCCATTTTTTATTAGCCAGCCTCCCTTAACTACGCCTGAGAACTCACCTGTTAGAGGATTAGGAAATCCTGCAAATCTGTTCACAAGAACTCCCTGCTTAACTCCTTTAATCAACTCATCTTTTGTGGTTTTCCCTTCTTTAATTGTAAAGTTAGTTGGGCCTATGCCCGGCACTGATGTTGTGCCACCTGCTGCATGGCCGGTGGAGCTTCTTTTTTCTTTAAGTGCAGTATAAGTATTATACATATAGGCATTCAGCTTTCCCTGTTCAATAATTGTAAGTGGAGAAGGAGGTATTCCTTCACGGTCAAACGCAGAACTTCCGAGTCCGCCCGGAATAAGCCCGTTGTCTTCTACTGTAAGAGATGTAGAAGCTACCTGGCTTCCAAGTTTACCTTTCCATCGGCTCATCCCTTTCTGGAGATTGTTTGCATTTACCGAGAAGAGTATCGCAGATGCAACAAGACTACCAACTGACTCGGGTGAAAGGATAACTTGCCCCTTGAAGCTCTCGCCTTTAGTTGCTCCAAGCGAATCAATCACCTTGCGAGCAAAATCATTTGCACATTTTTTGACATCAATCTCATCAACAAACCTAACGCCATCAAACTCGTATGCAAAAGAAGAAACTTGCTTACCATCAACCGCCATTCCCATAATGTAATAAACAAAGAAGCTTGATGTTTCTTCTACCTGCACTCCGCTTGAGTTTATAATAGCTTCCTGTGTTATTTCTGCCTGAAACATTCCCCTGTCAACTGTGATTCTTGAGTCATAACTTCTTGCGGTCTCAAGCATAGAGATTGTTTGTTCTAATGCAAGTTTAGTACTGAAGTTTTCAGACTTTGGGTCATAGAGGTTAGGAACCTTTTTAATTTCAACGGGCTCTGGCAACTTATTATATGGGTCTTTGGGAGATTGTCGAGCAAGCTCTACAGCTCGTTGACATCCTTGTTTTAGAGCACCGAAATCACTGATACTCGCAAATCCGAGTCCCTTATCCTTAAAAACTCTGATGCCAACACCGTCTTCAATTTGAGAACGAGCAAGTTGTATATCGTTTTTCTCTATATTAACCTCAAGATGTTTTGAGGATACAGCATAAATTTCTGTTTCTTCAGCACCGAGTTTCTTTGCTTCTTTCAATCCCGTATCACATATTTCTAAAAGTTCCATTCTACCCCCTCTTACGATTCACGATTCACGATTTTTTATCCTTTTTGTTTACCTCCGATGATTGCTTTACATCTTATGTAAGGACCTCCTGCATCTACTTTTGCACGTTGTGATTTTCCACAATACCCTGCTCCTAATCCCCACTTGAATTCGTGACTTACACCATCGCAGGATTTAAGCACATCAAATGCCTGACCGGAAATTGTAACTCCTCGCATAAGCTCACCGACTTTTCCATTTTCAATGTGGTAAGCTTCGCGAACGCCAAACATAAATTCTGCATTAGCATCTGCTTGACCGCCGACTGGGCCTTTTAAAAAGTAACCGTGCTTGACACCTGAGATAAGTTCTTCAAGTTCTGAAGTTCCCGGTTCAATATAAGTATTTCTCATTCTTATTATTGGTTCATCTGAATATGACCAGGCACGTGCATTACCTGTTGGAGAAACACCAAATAATTTTGCACTCTCACGATTGTGTAAATAACTCCTTAGGACTCCATGGTCTATAATAACGGTCCGTTGAGTTGGTACTCCTTCATCATCAACAAGAACTACGCCTCCTGCGTGGGGTTCTATTTGTGATGGACCTGAATCTACATGAGTAACAAGTTCTGAAGCTACGAACTGACCGAGTTTATCTTTAACAATTGAGCCGGAGAGGACCCAATCAGCTTCAACAGTATGACCTATTGCCTCATGTGCAATTAGTCCTACAACCCCTGGGTCAAGGATGACCCAAGCTTTTTCTCCTTCAGGATATGAGGCAGATAGGAGGTCAATTGCTAATTTCACAGATTTATCAGCTAATTCTTCTGGAGACTCTTCATGAAACAAATCAGCCCATCCTCCTGTTACACCGATTGCTCGGGCACCCATCTGCATCTCGTTATCTTTAACTGCAACAGCAGTAGTTCGGAATTCAGGCTTTGAGTCAAGGATATGAGCTCTTGCACCATCTGAGGTGAGAATGAACTTTTCATCCAAAGATTCTCGGTAAATACAAATAGCAGATTGAATAATAGGAGAAGATTTCCTCATCTGCTCTTCTATGGTTTTCACAAGTGAAAGTTTTTCCTCAAGTGAATGAGACTCAACCGGGTCATTAACTTCTGGCTTGAAGTCTCCGCTTGCAAGTTCGGCAGTTTGTAAACCCTTCACCTTTTTCTTTTTGTTGACAGATGCATCACGAGCCGCTACCGTTGCCTCATTTAGTGCATGGATTAGAGACTCTTTTTTAAGTTGTGAAGTGGATGAGAACCCAAATGTCCCATTTATCAAAACTCTTATTCCAACTCCTTTTTTCTCAATGGAGCTTGACTCCTCAAGTTCCCCTTTTCTTATTGTTATAGAATTTACGAGTTTATTATGATACCTAATTTCTGTCCAGCCCTTTGCGTGACTTATCACTTCTTCTAAAAGGTCCCACATCTTCACCTCCTAAGAAATTTAAAATATAAAGATTAACCACAAAGACACAAAGTCTCAAAGACCACGAAGATTTTCTCTTTATGACATTTTCTGTGTTTTTTATGTCTTTGTAGTTTCACTTTATATTTTTTATGTCGGGGAGACTGGATTTGAACCAGCGACCCCATGGTCCCAAACCATGTGCGCTACCGGACTGCGCCACTCCCCGACAAAAACTCAAAAGTCTAAAATGCCTACGATACCTAAAAGATTTTATCTCAACCAACTGTTTTTAGAAATTTAGGTGTTTAGACATTTAGGTATTTGTTTTTTAGGTATTCTTTCAGTTTTAAAAGAGCAAGTGTCCTGTGAGAAATCTTATTTTTAAGGCACGGAGTTATCTCTGCAAATGTTTTTCCAAGTTCCGGAACAAAAAATATTGAATCATACCCAAATCCATAGGTTCCTCTTTCTTCTTGAGTTATATACCCCTCAACCTTACCCTCAAACACTCGTGTTAGCTCTCCAGATATTTCTACAATTGCAACTACACATCTAAATATTGCTTTCCTTTGTTCAAAAGGTCGGGAGTCAAGAAGTTCTAAAAGCTTTTTCCGGTTAGCTTCGTAATTTCCACTGGGACCGGCAAATCGTGCTGAATAAACTCCTGGGGAGCCATTAAGTGCATCTACTTCTAAACCAGTATCATCTGCAATAGAAATCTTGCTTGAAAGATTAGCTCCTGCTTCTGCCTTTTGAATTGCATTTTCTTCCAGAGTCTTTCCAGTTTCTTCTGGCAGAGTAATGTCCTTTAGACTCAAGAAATCTATGGGAAGGTCAGATAGAATTGCTTTAATTTCTCTAAACTTATCAGGATTTCCTGTCGCTATTACAATATGCCTCAACTCACTATTTAAAAGGAACTATCCACGCATCCATATATCCCTTGTCTCGCATACAATCCCTCATTGCGATTGCCTTCTGGATATCTTCATAGGGTCCAAATCTGACTTTCCAGTAGGGAATAATGTTTTCAATAAAAATAAGCTCCCCGTATTCACCTTTTAGCGAATCGTAAACATTATCAGCATACTCCTTCGCCTCGAAAGCACCTATCTGAACTTTATATGTTCCGTGCCTTATCACTGCAGACGGCATATCCTCTGCCACTCTCAAAGTCTCTACTACTGTTTCAACAGTTTTAACATAAACAGTCTCTACTTCAGCTGGAACCTCTGTGATTATTAGTGTGTCAGCAAGCATTTCCTCTGGTCTCTTTACTCCTCTTTGGGTACATGAAAGTCCCAAAACAAGGAAAGGGATTAAGAAAATTGGTTTATACATTTTACCTCCTCCTTTCATATTTGCCTCTAATACATCTTTACCATTTCAGTAGGATTGCCCGGCTCAAACTTCAAAATCATCAAACTTCTTCTTGGGTCTCTTGCTTGAGTAAAATCTATATTTCCTGTTGCTCCCAAGTAACTTACTTTCTTAATGTTATTCTTAAATTCATCTCTTGTGACTCCGCCTGCCTGTTCAAAACACTTCTTGACTACCATCAATGCGTCATATCCCAGAGCAGAAAAAGTCTGTGGGTCTTCCTCAAACTCGGTTCTATATCTATGCAAGAGTTCCTGAACTTCAGAACCTCCATAGTTGTAAAAGAAGTGCGTTGAGTAATAATTTATTCCCTTTCTATCACCGATAATTTTGGAAAGTTCAGGTGAGTCCCAACCATCTCCACCAATAAACGGTTGTGTAAATCCCATATCTCTTGCCTGTCTGATTATAAGTCCTGCTTCAGGATAGAAAGCAGGAACAAATATACCATCAGGGTCTTGTTTTCCTATAACTTTAAGTTGTTTGTCAAAAAGTGTATCGCCTACACCAAATGTGGCTTTAAACGAGACCTTACCTCCTTGTGCTTTGAATTCGTTTTCAAAGCTTTCACACAAACCTGTAGAATATGGGTCATGAGGATTTATAATAATGCAGACAGACCTCATTTTTAATTCTTTACTGATAAACTTCGCAAGCGTTATTCCTTGAAACGGGTCAGTGAATGCTACTCTCCATACCCACTCTCTTTCACGAGTAGCCTCAATCCCTGTAGCAGTGGGAGCTATGACCGGAAGGTTTTCATTATCTGCATATTCTCCAACCCACATTGCATTTCTTGTAGTAAGAGGTCCTATCACAGCTACTACTGCCTCTTGGTTGAATTTTTCTATCGCAGACAGGGAAGTTTCCTTTTCACCCCTATTATCTTCTACAATAAGCTCCACTTTTCTACCTTTAATGCCTCCCTTTTCGTTTATGACCTTAGCGGCAAGCTTAATCCCATTTAGACACATCTTCCCATAAGAAGAGAGTTCTTGAGAAAGCGGAATCACCACACCTATTTTCACAGGCTTTTTAGCACATCCGAAAAGTAAAAAACCTAAAACAATAAAATAAACTTTACGCATTTTACCTCCTTTCCATAAACTTATACAGGATTTCTATTTGTCAAGAAAAAAATGGTTCTTCGCTATTTTTCGACTCTTAGCCATTAAGTGTAATAATTCCTTCCCACATGAGATATTTCCTTCACCTAACCTTCTATTTACTACTTGCAGTGACGTTAGCTCAATTCGTATATGCTGTATTAAATGCCGGCAGGACATTCTTTATCTTTATTTCTTTCAGACGGTTTTTACAAATTTGTACGAGTTCTGGGTTTAACTCAAATCCAATAAAGTTTCGTTTGAGTTCTTCGCAAATCACCAGTGTTGTTCCTGTTCCTGTAAATGGGTCTAAAACTAAGTCTCCTTCATTTGAACTTGCTTTTATGAATCTTTCAATCAGTTTCTTTGGCTTTTGTATCGTGTAGAGAAAATCTCGGGCTAATAATTCTTTTGATTTATAAGTTAGTTGTTTAATATCTCCCCACACATCACCGGGATTTTTACCTTTTTCATTAAATTTCGTTTTTCCGAATTTACCATTTGCAACTGATGGAACATTCTCACATCTTTTTCTGTGTTCCAACTCCACCAATTGGGGCACTCGTATATCATCCAAATTAAAAGTCTTTGCTTTTCCTTTGGTAAAATAAGCGATAATGTCATAATTGTTTGTATAGTTAGTTCTGCCTTGGGCTAATCTGCTTGGTTGATACCAGACAATTTTTGCATTCAATGTTAGAAAAGGTCTGTAATCAATAAAGTCAACGCAGTCTGATTTGCCAAATAGGTACAATGCTCCACCTTTTTTTAATTTTTTTGAGAAGACTTGAATGACTTTTAGATTAAATTCTTGGATATTGGCAATTCTATCCCACCTATTTTTTGTTACACCGTAAGGTCCGTCACATACAATTAAATCAATGCTTTCATCATCAATTTTATGGATTAACTCAAAGCAATTGCCTTCAAAAATATTGTCTAAATCTAACATAATTACTTCAGATTTTCACGAAATTTTAGAGGGCACCTTGTTCTGACTCTCTTTTGCACAATGTCAAGAAAAAATGGTTACCCTACACTTTTTCCTTACTCTTTTTGCACTAAAAACTAACTATTGTTTTTAAGAGCGGGAGACGAGACTCGAACCCGCGACCCTCACCTTGGCAAGGTGATGCTCTACCAACTGAGCTACTCCCGCACTATCCCAAAATATGATACGAAATTTATTTCTTATAAATTTAATGATAGCATTTGCAGTCTCTATTGCCTCTATGAAATCTTGCATTTTCTCTACAGAGTCTTTACTAACTGACCTTCTATGACACAATACCTCTCATTTTGTAAGTGCCGACTGTGGTGATATATAATTTAAGTCAAATCTGTAGGTCTCTGGCTCCAAACCAAGTGCGACTGCCAGAGCTTGAGTAAAATATACTACAGACATCTCTTTGAAATTAGGATATTTATTTTTTATATCCTTTTGCCTTCTATCCAGATTAAATTCACACAAAGGACAGCTCGTTATTATTATATCAGCCCCCATACGCTGAGCATTACTTATTATGCTATACGCTTTATCTATTACAATATCTACCTCATTCACAGTCTGATATGCACCACAGCACTCGTTCTTGTAAGGAAAATCAACTGGCTCTGCTCCAAGAGCACATATAAAGTCTTCCAAAATAGAGGGGTTCTCAGGGTCATCAATTTCCACTTCATCAGGTCTCAAAAGCAAACATCCATAATAAGGAGCTATTTTTAATCCCTCAAGTGGCTTCTTCACGGCTTCTTTTACTTTCTCAAACCCTACTTCATCTCTCAAAACCTCAAGCCCGTGCAAGACTTCAACATCTCCTTCATACTTTACTTCCTCTCTATCCATAAAATTAGCTATCTTTTCTCTATCC
>JAUWHX010000003.1 GCA_030605695.1 bacterium
AACTTTATAACTAAAGCGTTGGGTAAAAGTCCAGATGATATTTGCAAAAAGGATATACTGGATTATATCAGAAATAAAGGGATTAAGACACTCAATCTTTGTTATATTGGAAGCGACAGCAAGCTGAAGAGTGTTAATTTCCCGACATCTAATCTTGCATATATAGATTCCGTATTGTCCAGAGGTGAGCGAATCGCAAGTGTATTTCTTCACAGAGCCATTGAATCTGAGGAGTATTATATTATCCCAAAGTATCGGACTGCCTTTCTGAACCCATTTTCAAAAGAGCCCACTCTTAACATTCTTTGCTCCTGTTTCAATAGAGGTGGTGAGCTCTCATCTGCGGCTCCATCTACCGTATTAGAGAGAGCGGCAGCGAGATTCACGGAGAAAACAGGGTTAACTATCACAGCGGCTGGCGAATTGGAATACTTTGTGATATATCCCGATGCCGATGATTTGTTCAAGACTACTCTCAGGCATTATCACAGCTCTTCTCCATTTACTATGTGGGAGGATATGCGGAACGAGACAGTGAATATACTGGAAGATATTGGAATCCCTATTAAATATGCTCATTCCGAGTGTGGCAAGCTTTATTACGGCGAATCAATGGCTGCAGAGCAACATGAGATTGAGTTTCTCCCCACTCCAATTTCTGATGCTGGTGATGATATTGTTATATCGAAGTGGGTAGTTTGCAATGTGGCAAAGAGGCATAATGTGAGCGTAGCTTTTTCTCCTATTGTTGAATATGATAAGCCCGGCAATGGGTTGCACTTCCATTTTGAGCTCCTCAAGTCTGGGAATAATATTATACTGGACAAGCAGGGCAATCTTACTCTCGATGCTAAACGGGTGATAGGGGGGATGCTTAAATTTGCTCGCTCGCTTTGTGCATTTGGGAATCCGTCTCCTGTCTCCTATCTTCGACTTGGAAGCAAGAAGGATTCTCCATACGGAATATGTTGGGGCAAAGGTAGCAGGAAAGCGTTGATTAGAATCCCACTGAGCTGGCATAATGCAGGACAAATGTTGGCTATTGCTAATCCTTGCGAAGAAACGAAACTATCGGACTCCCATATTCCCGGTCAGACTATAGAATTCAGGTCGGCTGATGGGATGGCTGCGGTGCATTTACTGCTTGCTGGCTTAACGATAGCTATGGAAAATGGATTTGGAGACGGCTCTGTGCTTGGCATTGCAGAAAAATTCCATATCGCTGAGGGTGAACTGCTGACGAAAAAGCTAAAAAAACTTCCCCAGAGCTGTCAGGAGTCAGCAAAGGAATTAGACGAAGATAGGAAATACTATGAAAAGGATGGCATATTCCATCCTCAGCTAATAGATAGCATTCTTCTGGAGCTCAAATCCTACAAAGGTGAGGATATTTCCTGCAATCCGTCACCCGAAGAAGTTAAGAAGCTTATAAAGAAGTATATCCATTATTCCCCTTTCTCATTTCACTAAACGATTCAGGGACTTCTGCAGGAGCAGATTCCATCTGCGACAATATAAATCGCAACTAAAAGTTGCTCCTACGAAATAGGGGTGCAATGTATTGTGCCCATACATAAAAAGCTTGACGAAATCCTTTAATAGCGTATGATTTCAAAAGAGTGCCTGTTGCTTGTTAATGCTTCAGGACTTTAATTAAATGGATGTGCTGTTAAAATTCATAAACTACTTGCTTTTAGAGAAAGGGAGCTCAAAGAATACAGTAGATTCTTATAGATTTGATATCGAGAAGCTACTTGGCTTCTTAAAGCGAAGAGGCATAAGGGTTAAGCAGGCAAGGTCAGAGGATATAGATGCGTTCTTGAAGTATTTAAGGGAAGAGAGAAAGTTATCTCCTGCGAGCATTGCTCGGTGTGTCTCATCAATTCGTGGGTTTTATGGATTTTTGATTTCCGAAGATTTGCTGCAAACTTCTCCATCGGAAAACCTTCATCCACCAAAGCAGGTTAAGAAATTGCCCGATGTGCTTGAAGTAGAAGAAATCAAGAGCATAATAGAAGCTTCGGAGCCGATAGATAAGCTTGGAATTCGGGACAGGGCAATGCTTGAACTCCTTTATTCTGCGGGGCTCAGGATTTCGGAACTCCTGAATTTAAAGGTATCAGATGTGTCTCTTGAGGACGGATTCTTGAGATGCTTTGGGAAGGGAAGCAAAGAAAGGTTAGTTCCCGTAGGGAAATATGCTAAAGAGACTATTAGTAATTACTTGAAGAAATCAAGACCTATTCTTAAAAAGGGTAAAGATACGGAGATTTTGTTCCTCAATGTAAGAGGCGGTAAGCTCTCAAGGATGGGAGGGTGGAAAATCGTAGGGAAGTATGTCAGAAAAGCAGGGATAGTGAAGCATATTACTCCTCATACATTTAGACACTCTTTTGCCACTCATTTACTTGAAGGAGGAGCCGATTTGAGAGTGGTTCAAGAAATGCTGGGGCATGTATCAATCACAACAACAGAGATTTACACTCATATTGACCGCGAGAAGTTTAAAGAGGCAATAAGAGTTTATCATCCACGCGGGTAATAATTAGAGAGTTGGAAAATTACTCTTCTTCTAAAAAGATGAGTTGCACGGTTGTTACGAATGCGCCTTTATGTGTCCATTTCTCTTCTCTCTGGCTGTGAAGTAGTCCTGCTATTCTGATATCTAAAAGTCTATATAGTTCAATAGAAACACCCAGCAAGAAACGGCTCTCATCAATTTGGTTTTCTTTGAAATTATAGAATATTTCTTCCTCAATACAGGGGATTATTCTCCATATAGTTGGGTAATCTCCATAATAAGAGGATGCCTCATAAATTGTATAAGGTCTTTTTATCTCTAATAGATTGCGATACCTGAAGAATTCAAAATCTTCATAATCAAAACGATTCCTATCGTTGAAATGAATATCCGAAAGTTTAGCTGAGAAGGTTTCGTATAAACTTAAAATACTTGTAGTATGCCATTCTTTCTTTTCTTTTATTTCTTTATCTGTATAATAAATGCCAACTTCCATAAACTTACCCAGCTTAAGTATTGGCCCTATTTCAGTCCTGAAATAGTAAATCCTACCTACACCTGATTTAAATCTGCATTGTGAATTAACTTCAAGATATGCTGACTCCTTTATAGTCTTTTTCAATTTAAACTCACTCCAATACTCGCTGTAAGTTTTATTTGCTCCACAAATCAGTCCAAGTAACAAAATTGATATAATTTGTTTTCTCATTTTTTGTATTTTGACACTAAATTTTTGTTTTGCAAGAAAAAAACAAAAAAAACTTGACAAAACTATTAAGAGATATAATTTTTTCTTTGATGTTTGAAAGGAAGTTCTTTCAAAAACAGGAAATAAAAGTAAAGGTATGGCCTATAGTCTTAGTTTCTGCTCTTTTTATAATAGTTTTCTTGTTGTCTAAACGGATAGAGCAAGTTATAATTAAATGAATGAAAAAAAAGATTTTATCTGGAAATCGTGCTACCGGAAAGATTCATATTGGGAATTTATTTGGAGTACTTACAAATTGGGCAAAACTTCAATCTGAGTACGAATGCTTTTATGAAATTGCTGATTTGCATGTTCTTACGACAAACTATAACCATAATGAGTATATGAGGTCAAATATAAAAGAGATGGCAACTGATTGGATTGCTTGCGGTCTTTCTCCAGAAAAATCTACAATATTTATACAATCACTTGTGCCAGAACACGCTGAACTACATTTATTTTTTTCAATGCTTGTTCCTCTTGGGTGGCTTGAACGAAATCCTACTCTTAAGGAACAAGTAAGAGACTTAAATCTGCAAGACAAAGTGAATTATGGTTTGCTTGGATATCCTGTTCTTCAGGCGGCAGATATACTTGCTTACAAAGCCGATGCAGTTCCTGTTGGTGAGGACCAACTCGCACATCTTGAGATAACTCGCGAAATTGCTCGGAGGTTCAATTCAGTTTATAAGTCTATATTTCCTGAACCGAAAGCTTTGCTTACAGATTCTCCTAAAGTTCCGGGACTTGATGGACGCAAGATGTCAAAGTCTCTGGATAATGCGATTTTCGTGGATGAGCTACCGGAAATTACAAAAGAAAAAGTGAAAAAAGCATTTACAGACCCTTTGAAAATTCATAAAAATGATAAAGGACATCCGGACGGATGTGTTGTCTTTGCTTACTATAAGCTTTGTGCAAATTCCAATTTGTCAGGATGCCTACCTGTAAATGCAGGAAAAGTTGAGGAAGTGAGAAAATTATGCACACAGGGAAAAATTGGGTGTGTGAATTGCAAAGAAGAACTTGCAGATTTATTAAATAAATTACTGGTTCCTTACAGAGAAGTTTATAGTAAAGTAAATCAGGAGAATATAGATGAAATTTTAGAGGAAGGTTCAAGAAAGGCGAGAAAGGTTGCAAAAGAAACCTTAGGTGAGGTAAAAGAAGTAATGAATTTATGGTAAAAGGAGGGGTTATGGATTTTAGTTTCAAGGATGTAATGAGAGCACCAAAGCTTGGGTTCTCTGCCAAAAAGATATGGGTTGGGTTTGTTGGACTGTTTACAGGGACCATTCTGTATTCCATAATGAGCTACTTTGCTTATGTCTCTTCTATTGACTGGACATGGCGAGAAGTTTGGAGACAGTTTAGATATGTTCCGGTGCCAGTTATAGGAGAAACTCACCTTATGTGGTATGGATGGATTTGTTGGGTAGTGGGAGTGGTATTTTTCGTGATAATGAATCTTATTGCGATTGGTGCTATATCAAAACTTACTTTTGAACAACTGCGAGGAGATGAGTTTTATGAGGTTACAGATGCCCTGAAATATTCTTTCAAACAGTGGAAAGCTATAGTTCTCTCTCCTATAACGCTTGCGATTTTCATCGGTGCCCTTATATTAGTTGGTTTTGTGTGTGGACTTATTGGAAGAATACCATACGTTGGACAACTACTCGTAGGTGTTTTCTTCGTGCCGGTTGCCTTTGCTGCACTTTTCGTAGTTTATCTGGCAATTGTTTTTGTAATCTCTTTCTTATTGAGTCCAACTGTCGGGGCTACTACAGAATCCGATACATTTGATACTCTCTTTGAGTTATTTAGTTGCTTAAATGACCAACCATGGAGACTTGTGTTGTGGGAAGTGTTTATTGGATTCTGCACTTTTGCCGGAGTATGGGTATTAGGGTGGCTTACAAAGAAAGCCCTTATTCTCTTGCATTGGGCTGCAGGCCTTTGGGCTGGAACAAGAATGGTAGCAGAAGTTTCTCATTCTTGGTGGGAGACAATGTGGACAAACGGGTTATGGTATCTATCTCCTTGTCCAGCAGTTCAGTGGATTGAAAGTATAATAGGACGTATAACTCCAGTTTTAATTTATCCTCGAGCTTGGATGTCGGTGAATTGGGCAGAAGGGATTGGAAGTTTCTTAATGGGCATCGGGTTTTATTTCATTGCTTTCTTCGTCATTGCTTATGGACTTGCTATATGGGGAGTTGGACAAACTCTTATATATACTGTGCTTGTTAAGATAAAAGACGAGAAAAATCTGTTAGAAAAAAAGGAAGAGGAGTTTGAGGAAGAAGCAGTAGAAGAGATAGAAGAGAAGAAGGAAGAGAAAGAGGAGAAAAAAGAAGAAAAGAAATTAAAAGAGAAGAAGAAAGAAAAGGAATAATTTTGTCCTAAACCTGGGGTTCTTGGTGGGAACGATACCCCAGGTTTTTTAATACTATTGCCAGTATAGTAACTCTCTAATACAAATAGGTGTAAGTAGTGACGATTGAAAAAATGAAGTGGAGTAAAAAACTAATACATACTCTTAAAGAGCAACCCAAGAATGTGGAGAACATTTCGCATTCTCTCTCAATAAGAGCGGGGCTGGTAAGACCACTTATTAGTGGAGTTTATTCATATCTTCCGCTTGGGTGGAGAGTTATTTCGAATATAATCACTATAATTAAAAAAGAAATGAATCGGATAGGAGGGCAAGAGCTTTTTCTTCCTGCTCTCACTCCAAGCGAGCTTTGGGAAGAAACAGGACGATGGGAGGAATACGGGAAAGAAATGTTTAAGCTTAAAGACAGGAGAAATAGAGATATGTGTCTTGCCCCAACACATGAGGAAATAATGACAGAGATTGCCCGTAAAGAAATAACCTCTTACAAAGACCTTCCTCAAATCTGGTATCAAATTCAGACAAAATTTAGAGATGAAATTAGGCCGAGGGGAGGCCTTTTCAGATTAAGACAGTTCATTATGAAAGACTCTTATTCCTTTGATACAAATGATGAAATGTTTAGAAAGAGTTATAATTTACATCGGGAGGCTTATAATAATATATTTAAACGATGTGGACTGGATTTTATTACTGTAAAAGCATCGAGTGGTTTAATGGGAGGGAGTTTATCAGAGGAGTTTATGGTTTTTTCTGAAAGTGGGGAAGATGTAGTTGTTGTTTGTGAGAAATGTGGATACAAGGCAAATCGTGAGGTAGCAAAAGCAGGTGAAAGTTCAAAGTTCAAAGTTCAAAGTTCAAAAGATGAGCCTCTTACAAAAGTGTATACTCCAGTAAAAGGGAGCGTAGAAGAGGTTTCTAAATTTTTGAAGGTACCTAAAACAAAACTTATGAAAAGTCTCCTTTACATTATTGATGAAGAGCCTGTGTTTTTACTCCTTGATGGAGAGCATGAGCTTAGTGATGAAAAGATTAGAAAATTGGGAACTGCAAGAGCAGCTACTCCTGACGAAATTAAAACTATTGCAGGAGCATCTCCCGGTTACATAGGTCCTGTAGGGCTAAAAACAAAGGTCAAGAAATTTGCGGATACTTTCCTGAAATTCCAAAGTGGACTTATAACTGGTGCTAATGAGGATATGTATCATTTCAAAGGAGTGAATCTTGAGAGAGATTTGAAGATAGATGAGTATGTGGATTTAATGCTTGTAAATGATGGGGATAAATGTGAGAATTGTGGCGATTCTCTCAAAGTTAAACATACTATTGAGATAGGACATATTTTTAATCTTGGGACTAAGTACTCATCTTCAATGGGAGCATTTTTCTTAAATAAAAAGGGAGAGAGAAGACCAATTGTTATGGGAAGTTATGGTACATCACCTGAAAGAATAATGATGAGTATAATTGAGACCCATCATGACGAAGATGGAATAATATGGCCCCTGGAGATAGCTCCTTATAAAGTGCTCATAATTCCGTTAAACATTGAAAATCCTGAAGTAAAAAATACTGCATTTACTATCTGGTCTGACCTTAATGAAAAAACTGAAACACTTATAGACGATAGAAACGAAAGTGTAGGAGTTAAATTTAAAGATGCTTTACTGATAGGAATACCATTGCAAATCATAATTGGGGAGCGTTCACTTAAAACAGGAAAAGTTGAAATAAAAAGTAGAGATGGTAAGTTCTCTAAAGTAGTTAAAAAAGAGGATGCATCAAAAGAAGTAATAAAAATTGTGAATCGTGAATAGTGTGATGAGAAGAAAAAACTATTTACGATTTACGAGTAACGAGTAACGAATCAGATGGCTATATTAGGAGCTATTACACAAATGGCTGAGTCCCGTGGACTCTCAAAAGAGTTCATAGTTGAAGTTATTAAAGAAACTCTTGTTACAGTGGCAAAAAATGATTTTGGAGAAGACGCACGAGCAGATGTTTCTTTAACAAAGAGCGATGGAGCCATTAAAGCATTTCTTATAAAGAAAGTAGTAAAGAAAGTAACTAATTCAGTATCCGAAATATCTATTACAGATGCACAAAAATTAGGCAGGGACTACAAATTAAAAGATGAAATAAACGTTGAATTCCCATTCGAGAAACTTACCAGAAATTCAATCATATTGGCTAAAAGTTTGCTCCAACAGAAGATAAGAGAGAAAGAAAAAGAAAAAGTCAAGCAAAAATATCTCACGAAGGTAGGTGAAATAGGAGTCGGCACAGTGCAAAAAATAGATAGACACGAGATTGTCGTAAAATTGAAAGATGCTGAAGGTGTTATTCCTTTAAGAGAGCGAATTCCTGAGGAAAAGTATTATCAAGGAGATAATATCAAAGCATATATTCTTGGAGTAACTCCTGGTGGAAGAGTACTTCTTTCTCGAACTCACCCGGAGTTCTTGAGAAAATTATTCGCTCAGGAAGTACCTGAGATTCAAGAGGGAATTGTTGAGATAAAATTAACCGCAAGAATCCCAGGCATCCGAGCTAAAATAGCTGTATTATCTGCCAATCCTAAGGTAGACCCTGTTGGTGCTTGTGTTGGCACGGGAGGCTCGAGAATCCGAGCCGTTGTTAGAGAATTGAATAATGAAAGAATTGATGTGATTCAGTACTCACAAGAGCCAATTGTTCTTGTATCACGTGCTCTCTCAGGTATTAATATTTTACACGAAGATGTCAATCTTGACGATGGCAGAATCTCTGTTGTAGTAAAAGGTGAGGAATTACCAAAAGCAATAGGAAAAAATGGTCAAAATGCCATGCTCGCATCTAAACTCCTGTCACTTAAAATTGATATAATCCCTGAAACTGAATTTAAGAGTAAGGGTATTGTTTTAGTTCCAGAAATCCCGAAGTCTATTAAAGAGATACTCATAACCCACGGGTTTCTTACGACAGCAGATATACTCAATAAAGGGGTCTCTGAACTTCTCAAGCTTCCTGGGATAGGAGAAAAAAGAGCAACGAAGATATTTGACATTGCTAAGAAACTTATAGAATAATGAAAATTCAATCACCGAGACGCAGAATTTCTGAAGCACTGAAAACAGAAATAATTCTGTATTTCTGTTTTCAGTGCTTCCGTGATATATTTATCTAATGAAACGTATACATCAAGTTGCAAAAGAATTAGGATTATCAAGTTCAGCATTGCTTAAACTTCTGAAAAAGCTGGGATTTGAGCTCAGAGGTTATATGACTCCTATTTCATCAAGTATGATACAAGCTTGCAAAGACCAACTCCAAAAGAATGTGAAAGATATGAAGCTCCAGGAACTTGAAAAAAGAAAAATAAGAGCTAAGTTCCAAACTTCTCGCGAACGAGATGAGAAACAAGCAAGAGAAAAGGAAAGAGCTGAGAAAAAACTTCGCGAAACAATGACTAAAATTGAGATGGGAAAACGGACTAAAAAATATAAAAAAGAAATAAAAACTGTAGAAGAAAAACAAGAGAAAAAATTAACCCTATCAGAACTTACCAGTGTAAGAGAACTGGCACACTTTCTTCAGACAGACCCTGTTGAACTTATTTCAAGATGCCTAAAGTTGGGACTTATGGTTACTATTAATCACCGACTTGACTTTGAGACTGCCTCTACCATAGCTGCTGAATATGGCTATGAGGCAGAACTTGCATCAGTCTATGATGCAGAAGAAGAGATTTCGTCTACAGAAGGAGAACCTCGCTCCCCAGTTGTTACAATTATGGGGCACGTGGACCATGGGAAAACTGCTCTACTTGATTATATTAGACATACTAATGTAGTTGAACAAGAAGCGGGCAAAATAACTCAACATATAGGTGCTTATAAAGTTAAAGTTGGAGATAATAATTATATTACCTTTATAGATACTCCCGGACATCATGCTTTTACAGCTATGAGGACGCGAGGGGCTAAGATAACTGATGTTGTTGTTCTCGTTATCTCCGCTGATGAAGGTATAAAAGCTCAAACCATTGAATCCTTAAATCATGCACGAGATGCTCAAGTCCCTATTATACTTGCTATTAATAAAATTGACCTCCATACTTCTGATGCAGAAAAAGTTGAAACGGAACTCCTGAAACATAATATAATTCCAGAAAAACATGGTGGTAATATCCTTTGTTATCCAGTGTCTGCAAAGACTGGTCAGGGAATTCCTGAACTATTAGAAGGTATTCTTATGCAAGCAGAATTACTTGAACTCCGCTCAACTCGTAATACTCCTGCTAAAGGCGTAATCGTAGAGTCAAAGTTAGATAGAGGCAAAGGTCCTGTTGCTACTGTCATTGTTCAACAAGGTACTTTAAAACTCGGAGACCCACTCGTAGCTGGAAATGTCTCCGGCAAGGTCCGTGCTCTCCATAATGAATGGGGGAAGAATAAATCCAAAGCTTATCCATCAGACCCCATTCAAATTGTAGGTTTTGATGACCCGCCGGAAGTAGGGGATACTTTTAAAGTAATTCAAGATACCGCCCTCGCACGCGTAATCTCAAAAAAACGAAAAGAGTCAATTCGTGGAGAACTTGAGCGATTTAGGCGCTCACCTACTTTGGAGGCTATCCAACAAAAACTTGAAACAGGTGAAGTAACCCTGCTAAAGCTTATTATAAAGGGAGATGTTGTTGGCTCTACCGAAGCTCTTGCTGATTCAGTTGAGCATCTGGAGAAGGAGGAAATAAGAGTCCAGGTCATCCATCGTGCAGCGGGAGAAGTTAACGAATCCGATGTTCTCCTTGCCGCAGCTTCTAATGCAATAATAATAGCGTTCAATACTATAGCAAATCCAACCGTATCTAACCTTGCACGCGAAAAAGGTGTAGAAATTAGAACTTATAGTATCATTTATGAAGCAATAGATGATGTGAAACTTGCTCTAAAAGGACTTCTACCACCCAAATACGAGGAATATGAAATAGGTCGTGCTGAGATTAAACAAATGTTTAAAATAACAGGTGTCGGATTTATTGCTGGATGCCAAGTCCTGCAAGGAAAAATAGTGAGAGGAGAAAAAATAAGAGTAAAGAGAGATGAACAAATAGTGTATGAAGGAACCATTGAATCACTGAAACGATTAAAAGATTCAGTTAAGGAAGTAACAGAAGGTCTTGAATGCGGAATCGGATTTAAAGAATCTGTAAAACTTGAGAAAGAAGATATAATTGAGTGCTATGAGATAAAAGAACTTTCTTATGATTAAATAACGATTATGTTCTTAAATGCAGTAGCTATTGGACTTGGGTTCTTCACACCAGTTGGAAATTTATCTACTGTGTGTCCAACTGGCAAAGAAATTCGTATAGTTTGTGAATTTCCCATATTTCATAGATTAGAAATAACTAATTTTAAGTTGCTTAACTTTACCAAAGATGATTTCAAGATAAATGTTTTCCAAATCACAGAAGGAACAAAGTTTAAGGTGTATAAAAAAGTTCATCTAAACTTGGGATTCGGAGGGTACTATATTAGAAAAACTTCTGGTCCACAGGATTCTGCGAATAGTGGATTTGAGTCAAGCTATGGAACTTGCTCATATCTTGGATTCCATATTCCTATTGAATTCGGGTCAAAAGACTCTGAATTTCTAATCCCAGAAATCTCCTACTACTCCATTCCAAAAGGCATCTCTCTTACTTTAAACATTGGAATAAACTTATGAATAAATCTTTTCCTGTATTCTGTATTCTGTATTCTGTGTTCTGTTTCCTATTATCTGGTTGTGGCTATGACCCCTTACTTGATCGCACTGGAACTAATTACTTCCCATTTGCACAAGAAAATACCTGGGTTTATCTCCGGACTTGCTCTCAGGATACAGTTACTCTTAAAGTTATGGGCACTGAGTCGCTCCTTCAAAGAGAAGCCTGGGTCCTTGAATATAATGGCTGTCCAGAATACTGGTGGGAGTCCGCACAAGAGATTGACAAATTTTATTGTGAGACCATTTTTGTAGATGGAGAAGAAGATACTATTATAACTTGCTGGCTTCCCTGGCTCCACTTTCCTTTTGTTCTCAACGAGAAAAAAAGCTATAAATTTGAACAAAGAACATCCTTATTAGAAGATACTATACTCACTACCATACAAGTTGATTATGCGGTTGTTGCTCTGAGGTCTTATGAGGCTGTTGGGTTAGAATCCAACGATTACGAGGTCAAAATTAAGCTGACAAAAAGTAGGAAATCTCAAAACTTCGGCTCTTACGATTCCAGTGCAATTTATTACGAGTGGTATCGTCAAAATGTAGGTTTGACAGAACGAACTTTTCCGCAGGATTCTTCGAACAACGACATTAATGAAAAACTCATAAGCTATTCTCTCCATTAAATCTACAATCTCTACCCTTCTCAACTCCTGCCAAGAATAAATGGTGAAATCTTTTTTTCTTGACAAATAAAGTGAATAGTTTATGTATTAACATAAAGGAGGATTAGAGAGAAAATAAAGGTATGAATGAATATCTTCCTGTTTTTAATTTCTACATTTAATTTTGAGCCTTCCCTTAACCTCACTCAAAGTTTAGATATATCTTGGGACCGCAAACTCATCACTTATTATAAACTCAAAGATGGAGTTGTTGTAGATATAGATGTTCAATCTTTTTCCTCGTTTCAAGATTACTTGACACAATTAACTCTCAAATATTATTACACAAGAGAATTTGCAGGAAGTGGGGCAACAAGCTCTGGACAAGGATTAGTTCCTGTTATAAAATTCCCTATTAAATTCCCTGCTCCAATTGCAGGAATAATAGGTCAAGGAGGAAACCTTGATGTCTCGGGAAGTCAACGAATTGAGTTTAGCGGAGACCAGCCAAAAAACTTTGACCGTAAATCAACAGAATATTCGGAGGAATCTTGGTTTCCTACTCTTGGAATGGAACAGCAACTTAAGGTTAATCTTAAAGGTACTATTGGTGAGAAAATCAATGTTTTTATTGACCATGATTCAGAGCGTGAATTTGACCTTGATAATACCATAAAACTTGAATATAAAGGGAATGAAGATGAAATAGTTCAGTCAATAAAAGCTGGAAATACGGAACTTTCACTCCCGGGAATAGTATTGATAGGAGGAGCAACTTCTCATAAGGGACTTTTCGGATTAAAAGCCGAATCCAAAATAGGTCCTGTTAACATAACTACAGTTCTATCAAGAGAGGAAGCTGAAAACCAATCAAAAAACTGGAAAGGTGGAGGAATAACTGAAAGAGAAATAATGATAGAAGATAGAGATTTTGCAAAAGCAAGATTCTTTTTGTTAGTTCCTCCGGAATATGTTCACTCTCTTGCAGACCCGCATAATATATACTCAGGAAACCCGTCTCTATTGCCCAAAGAAGTGAATAATTTCTATCTTTATGTGGATGAAATGAGGAGTGGGAGTGATGACAATGACAAGCCAGGAAAAGCGTTTGATATTCCGAATGAGAAATGGCAGGATTCAGTAGATACAGAATCAGGTCGTTTTATAGAAAAGTTTGAAGGAGAATTCTTTTATCTTAATACCACAGGAATCAGGGATACTTTCAGGTTTCCAGTTTTAGAACTAAACTATAGTTTGTCAGATGAGGACTTACTGGCGGTTCGCTGGTCAGGGATAGATTGGAACGGAAATACGATAAAGATAGGAGTATCCGAAACAGATTCACTTAAAAATCTTCAAATAATAAAACGAGCGAGAACAGGTGGAGCAACAGATACATCCTATGTGTCCTGGTGGTATGAGCTAAAGAATATTTATTCTATCGGTGGTGCAGATATTTCAAAAATTAACATCAAGGTCTTTGAGCACAATTATGGAAGTGGTGAAGATTTTGAATTACCACGCCCAGATACTAACATTACATATCGTGAATTGTTAGGGTTATATACATCAAAAGGAGAGCTTGTGGAAGGTGTTTTAGATACTACGCGGCGCGGGACTATTCAATTTCCATCTGCCTATCCTTTTCTTGAGAATTCTCTGGAGATGGAGCCTGACTCAGTATATAATGTCCCAAAGTTTTCATCAGATATTCCTCCTAAATATTATATTTGGGTGCAGTATGAAGGCGTCAAAACAGAATATTCACTTAATTGCTTAAATATTATAGAGGGAAGTGAAATTGTAACAATCAGGGGTGAGAAAATGGTAAAAGACAAACATTACACGATAGACTATGAATGGGGAACTATAAAATTCCTTACTCCTGATGCAGAAGACCCGAATGCAGATATTCAGGTCAACTTTCAATATGTCCCTATTTTTCAACCTACAGCTAAAAATTTAATAGGTGTGCGAGGAAAGTCAAAAATTGGAGAATTAGGGCAAGTTTCGTCTGCTTTCCTTTATTATTCAACATCCTCATTGGACTTTCGTCCGCGGCTTGGGACCGAGCCAAGAAAGATAATACTTGGAGAAATAGCAACCAATATTACCACAAATGCAGGATTTCTCACTCGGTTGGTTGATAATCTTCCGTTAGTTGATACAGATGTGGCATCAAGTTTTAGTATTCAAGGGAATGCAGGATTTTCTATCCCTAACCCAAACACAAAAGGAGAGGTATATCTTGATGATATGGAGGGGGCAAAGTCAACCACTTCACTTGGACTCTTAAGAGGGAACTGGCATTATGGAAGTGTTCCGCAGGGCAAGCAAGTAGATGAATTTGCACAAATTCAATGGTATAATCCACGAAATGGTACCCCAGCGTATGAACTTTACCCGAATCTCCCGGAACATAAAAGAACTGATAAGAAAACTGTTTTAAAGCTTGCACTTCCTTCTGATGATGACTGGAGATACCCATCTGCCGGAGCGACAAGTTACTGGACGAGTCTTCTTGCAGGGGTTTCTACTCGTGGGATGGATTTCTCGGAAGATGAATTCCTTGAAGTATGGGTGCGTGGAGAGAATGGCATATTGCATATTGATATTGGAACGAATATTTCTGAGGACCATATCAGAAGAGACGGTAGAGGTAATGTTCATTCTCCTAATGATACGTTAGATACAGAGGATAAGGATAATAATGATAAATTAGGCCCTACCGAAGATGCCGGTCTTGACGGTATTTTTGATACTACTGAAGTGTATGATACTACCAAAACTTCTCCTTATGATGACAGAAATGATTTTTATCAATATGACGGTACTAATAATCCTAATGATTATTCAAGAATTAACGGGACTGAATGCAATGGCATCATTGACGAGGAAGACCTTGACAGGGATGAGATTCTTGACAGGGAATCGGATTATTTCTCATTTGAGATTGACCTTGTAAATGACAAAGCAACTATTGAGCATAGTAATGGATGGAAGCTTTTCAGGATACCTATCAACGAGTATGATGATGAAAAAGGGACTTCTCAATGGGAATGCATAAAATATGCTCGGCTCTGGATAGATGGCTTATCAAAAGGTGATGAGATTGAAATTGCGGCTCTTGATATAGTAGGAAACAAATGGAAACATACTGGCTCTGATTCAGTCAAAATTAGTGTTAAGAACACAGATGAGAATCCAGATGAATATACTTCTCCTCCAATTGAACTTGAAAAGGACCCCTATGGACGAACCGAACGAGAACAATCGTTAGTGTTGAATTATAATTCGCTCTCGAATGAGGTTTTTGGGGGATGCTATACTGTATATACAATGGCAAAGAATTTTATTCAATACAGAAGTTTGAATATATGGGTGAAAGGAACTGGAGAAGCCAAGTTTTTCATAAGAATTGGAGGTAATGAATTAAACTATTATGAATATAGATGCGATATACCAGAATTTTGGAGAGAAGTAGGAATAGATTTGGAAGAGGTTGCTCAATTGAAGTTTGAAAAATCAGATACGGATACAGGAGTTTTTGTTTCTGGTGATTATAGAATATACGGAAGTCCAACTTTCACAAATGTAGGACGCATAGAATTTGGTGTTATAAATGAAGATTCGGTCAGTGCAGTATCGGGAGAAGTATGGATTGATGAACTGAGACTTACAGATGTGAGACGCGAAGGAGGAATAGCTGGGAATATTAGTACCTCTGTGAAATTTGCAGATTTTGCTGATTTCACGCTCGCTTATAAAGCTAATGACCCAGATTTCAAGTCGCTCGGAACTTTTATGTCTTCACAAGAAGCACTTGCAACGAATTCTAACCATTCGTTAAGATTGCATACTAATCTTTCACTTAGTAAATTTCTACCAAATAGTTGGGGAATGTCAATCCCGTTAGACCTGGGTCTCACAAGAACTAAGAGTATTCCGAAATATCAATCCTGTAGTGATATTGTTCTTACAGAATCTCAGTCGGCTCATCAATCTTCTCGTGGTCTCGACAAAGATTGTAGTGTCAATTTTTCAAAGTCAGGGTCAAAAAATCCATTGCTTAAGCATACTATTGATAATATCAAGGGTAGAGTAGGATATGGAGATAATTCTTCTTTTGCATATACTAAAATTGATTCCTCTCAAAGCTGTTACGGGTCTTTATCTTATGGAATCTCTCCTCCTTTTCCGCCAATCAAGATAAAAGGTCTTGAATTTAGATATTATCCTCAGCAAATAAATTTAAGTAGCAATTATTCTTATTCATTGGCAAGGTCCTATCTGATGACAGTAGTGGTAGATACAACAGATACAACAACAGTAGATACAAGTTACAAATGTACAAATCCTGCCCCGGCAGTTCGTGGCTTATCAAAAGAAGGTAAATTCTCTTACATCCCTATAAATCCTTTGAAATTCAATTATTCTATGTCAGTAACTAACGATTTAAGTATTGAAGGAGATTCTACACGATTTGATAAGGAAAAGAGCAATTTCGATACAGAAACAGGTAGAGCCGAGAATATAAGCATAGGTTTCTCTCCCTCTTTCGGGTTCATATCTCCTTCTGTTGATTATTCTACTGCTTATGGCGAAGACCATAGGAAAACACTTGTCTCGTCAAGAGAAGTCAGCAACTCTAACAACCTTGGTTTCGGTCTTCCGATTGACCTTGATAAAACTTTAGGGTTTTTCACCCGAATAAGAGATGAGACGTTTGACTCTACTGCAAGTATTGGGACTCCTCACTGGGTTTTAATGATGTTGGAAAAACTTTTTCAGAAATTTCATATGCCTCGACTCTCCCATTCTATCTCTCGCTCCTCTCGTTTTTATAAAGTTTTTGATAGACCTTCTTGTAAATACAGATGGGGTATCTTGAATGAGCCAGTTCAATGGTTCTCGGATTCCCGCAATAGTTTTTCTATTACCAAAAGTTATGGAGTAAGTAGTGTTGGGATAGGAATTGGCAGTGTTTCTCTTTCTGGAGGAGCTACTCGTAGTATTAGTAAATTCGCAGGAATTGGAAGAAATAAAGGACAACGTTCTGAAAATACTGAATTCCCGAAACTTTACTTGACCCTGACCGGTCTTGAGAAACTTGTTTTCTTACGTAACTGGCTCACTTCATTTACTACCTCTTATGACTATACTATAAGTTGGAAGAATTCAGGTTACACAGGAGAGGATTTTCACACACTTGGGCGAAATACATATTACGGCTTTGATTTGCAACCACGATGGAAACAAGGAATATCAACCGGATTCTCGGTTAAATTTTCAAATGGACGAGATGAAATCAGAGGAGATACGCGGAGTACTTTATCTGAGAAAAACGCCAATTATAGTTTGCAGGGAAGCTACACTTTCAGTGCACCTACAGGCATTAAAGTTCCTTTTTTATCTCATATAAAATGGACAGGAAACCTGGATGTTTCTTTAACCACAACTTATTCAACAACTTTCAGAGAAAACATTACGGAAGATAAACCTCTCAGTGATTCAAAGTCACTTTCAATTACTCCTCAGTCGAGTTATAACTTTTCACAAAGTATTAGAGGTGGCTTGAATGCCTCATATACTCGAAACTGGGACCATATAGGAACAGGAAATACAAGAAATGTTGGCTTAACATTCTTCGCAGAATTTACTTTTTAGAGATGTGCAAGCCACGGAATTCTCAAATAGTAAGCTGATTGAGTGGATTTAGCTGATTTGTCTGCTGGTATCTTTTAATCTGCTTTGTCCGTTGAATCCGCTTACTTACTTTACAAAAAATCTATTGTCCAAAATGTTAGTAAAGGATTTTGACTATGAACTTCCTAAGGAGCTGATTGCTCAATATCCTTCCCAGAAAAGAGAAGAATCAAAGCTTCTTGTTATTCATCGTGGGAGCCAAGAAATTGAGCACAAAAGATTTTATGATATAATAGACTATTTCACAGATGGAGATGTCATTGTTTTAAATGAAACAAAAGTTATTCCTGCAAGACTAATCGGCAGAAGGATTGACACCGGTGGCAAAGTAGAAGTATTTTTATTAAAACCTCTTGAACCCTTAAACTCTCCAACTGACAACCCTGAACCCTCAACCCTGAACCCTCTCCAATGGGAGGTTCTTATATCTCCGGGTCGTGCAAGAAAAATAGGAGTTCAAGTTGAGTTCGGTTCTGAGCTTTGGGGCGAGGTGAAAAGTATCAATCCGAAAACAATCTTTGAGTTCCGTCATAATGATAGCACGGGAATTTCTACACAGACTTTTAATGCTCTATTGCAAAAATATGGTCAGGTTCCTCTCCCACCTTATATAAAAAGGGAACCCATTAGCTCTGACAGTGATAGGTATCAGACTGTTTATGCAAAAGTTCCAGGAGCTTGTGCTGCTCCCACGGCTGGACTGCATTTTACACATTCTATATTAAATAAGCTAAGGAAGAAGGGGGTGGAGGTTACGAAAATTGTATTGCATACTGGGATTGGGACTTTTAAGCCTATGAAATGCGAAAAAGTTGAAGACCATCAAATGGAGCCCGAATATTATGAGATTTTGGAAAGTGCAGTTCGCAAAATTAACGATGCAAAAAGAGTAATCGCAGTTGGCACTACTGTTGTTCGAGCACTTGAGACCTCGACTGGCGGACTCTTAAATGGTAAGGGATTGACCAACAAATTTATTTATCCTCCATATAAATTTAGAGTGGTAGATATTTTAGTTACAAACTTCCATTTACCCAAAAGCACTTTGCTTTTACTTGTCTCGGCATTTGCGGAAAGAGAACTTATTTTTAAAGCCTACACGGAAGCAATGAATAATGGATATCGGTTTTATTCTTATGGCGACGCAATGCTCATAATTTAATCGTCTCACAGACTATGCGTAAGTTGGTTAAGTTTTCACTTGACAAATTGGGATTTTAATTTAAAATATACACAAATAAGTAAAAAGGAGGAACAATGTTAGTATTATTTTTTATGTTATTGGATTTTTCTCCAGATGAGGAAAGAGGAATTACTGTTCTACCTCAGCGGATGGAAGTAATTGATGATGTAACTGACGAAGTAACGACTGGAAGAATTACTCGTCCTAAAAGGGGTAAAATCTTCTCTTTGCCAAAGGATGGTGCAGAATGGGTACTCATAGACTCTTGCTCATTTTGTGGTAGAATACAAGCAGGCGGGAAGTATCTTGCAAAAATTGATGGTACTCTTCATCCTGTTCTTCCAGATAATCTTACTTCCACAGCTACTAATGCAGTTAAGATTACTCCAGACTGGCTTAAAGTAGCCCTTTGGGATAACTTTTCACGTATGACCACAAGTTGCCAGGATATCTATGGAGCCCTTATTCTTTCAATTCCTTCCCTTTATAAAGACGAGGTAGCATTTCAGGTTGCTCGTCTTGACCCAGCTATACTTGCCCATTATATTAGCAATACAGAGCTATTTGTGAAAAATGTAGAGCTAATATATCAGAATGACGCCTTGCTTGATTATGTAGAGATAGTTGACTATCCTGATTATACAACAGTGAAGTATAAAATAAGCGAGAATGGTGTGGATACTACAGAAATTGAGATTCCAAAGGAGAGGTATTACTGGGATATTGTGCATCCAATAATATCTTTTGAAGCACCTCTTTATATAAACAGAGAAAACGGGAATGAGGCATCACCGCCAACAGGGAAGTTTTGGAGAGATTATGTGTTCAATTATCCAGATACCTGTCCGAAAACAGTATGGGGTTGGAATGATAATGGTGACACTATATTTGCAGGAGATATATCGCCTATATTAAAAGACCAACTTGCAGGAGAAAAGATTCTATACAACGGGAAAGTAGATGCGGTTGAGGATAATGGAGCCGTCGGTATTGTAACTAAGTGGGTTCAAGATGTGCTGGTATTTAACTCTGGATTTGGTTATGAGAGACCAGTTCAGCCCGTTAGAATATACCATATACATCAAGGGAGATGTGGTGAGCAAGCAGATATAACTGCGGCTGCAGCAAGGTGTGCTCTAATCCCAACTAATAGCCCTCTAACAATGGCTAACGACCATACCTGGAATGAGTGGTGGGATACAGAATGGCGCGGATGGGAACCAGTGAATACATTTGTCAATTCTACTCATCATTATGAAGATTGGGGTTGGAATATAGCGATTCCATTTAATTTTCGTGGCGATGGATACATTTGGGATGTGACCCCAAGATATACCCCGCATTGCACATTAACCGTTTTTGTAGGAGATGCATCGGGAAGGGCAGTAGATGGAGCAAGAGTATTCGTATGTGCCGAAACTAAGCCTGATACTATTTATATTGCAGCCTGGCATTTTACAAGCTCAGATGGGATAGCACAATTCTTGATAGGAGATGATAATAAATACTATGCAAGAATAGACGCTGGGGATATAGGTTGTTACCCATCTAACCCAAATCATGTAGTTAAAGTAACAAATAATACCATTGCAGGACTGAATTACCCTTGGTCCTACAACCTAAGTGGAAATATGCCAGCTCTTTTTGTGACTCAGGATAATATGGTTGATACAACCCAATTATATAAGCTTGAGATAGATTTTGGTATTCCAAATGAAATTGTTCGTGGTCAAGTCAAATATGGAAATCCACTGGGAAATCAGAAGTTTGGTCATCATACCGATTTTGCAAAGAACATTGATTTCTTTATCTGCGATTCTCTGAATTTTGCTCTGTATGAGAGTGGCTCAAGCTTTAAAGCATTTGAAATTGGAACCGATGTTGACTCAGGAAGTGTAAGTTTCGTTTTCCCGGAAGGCAAGTGGTATATCGTTTTATCTAATGAAGACCAAGTTGAAAATGGTGAAGTCCTCAATGCCAAAATAAAGCTCTTCAAGAACCAGTCTGGGATAGAAGAAATTCCAAAAGAGGAGTTTAAATTCGTAGTTTCACCAACACCTTTTAGTTCGTTTGCTTCTATTGATTTTATGATGCCACAAAAAGCCAAAGTAGATTTGGGAGTATATGATTTGGTAGGAAGGTGTGTAAAGCAGATTTTCAAAGAAAAAACAGTCTCTGGGCATCATCAGATTAACTTGGATGGCAGAGAATTCAGGAAAGGTGTATATTTTATACGACTTGTTACTCCGAACAAAACTATTACGGAGAAGATAATAAGATTGTAAGCAGAGCTTTCTGAGTGTGTAGCCGATTCTCTGCTTGCTGAAGGACTATAGAATTTTTTGAGTCAAGAACTTCGGATGTTATTTCCTCACCACGATGTGCTGGCAGACAATGCATTATAAGACACTCCGGCTTTGCATACTTGAGCAACTCTTTATTTACTTGAAAATCCTTAAATATTTTTAATCTTTTTTCTTTTTCTGTTTCTTCTCCCATTGAAGCCCACACATCTGTATATATAACATCCGCGTCCTTAATAGCTTCACGCGGGTCATTTAGAACTTGTGACTTGTGATTTGTGACCTGTGACTTTTTATCCGGCTCATATCCCGGAGGGGTTGCTACCCACATCTCTAATCCACAAGTTTCTGCTAATAACATTAGAGAACGGCACACATTATTTCCATCCCCAATATATGCAAATTTTAGCCCCTTAAATGCCTTGAATTTCTCATATACAGTAAATAGGTCGGCAAGTGCTTGACAGGGGTGCTCAAGGTTAGATAAAGCATTTATAACGGGAATGCTCGCATACTCAGCAAGCTCAACTACACTCTGGTGAGCAAAAACTCGTGCTACTATTCCTGAGACCCAGAGTGATAAATTGCGAGCTATATCAGAGATTGATTCTCGTTTTCCAAGTCCTATATCTTGCGGGGAAAGATAGATAGGGCTCCCTCCGAGTTCATAAATTCCAGTTTCAAATGTTACTCGTGTCCGCAAACTCGGCTTTTCAAACACAAGAGCAATTGTCTTATTTTGCAATGGTTTTTCATGTTTTGGTCTTGCCTGCTTCAACTTCTCAGTAAGCAGGAACAACTCCTTAACTTCTTTCTTGCTCAAATCCTTAATAGAAACAAAATCCTTTTTCATTTTCACCTCTAAAGTTTAAATCTCACAGGTTGAACCACCCATACTTTTACAGGATCGCCATCTAATTTTGCAGGTGAATATCTCCACTGACTCATTGCCTTAATAGCAGCTCCATCACATAATGAATGTAATGATTTAATAACTTCAACAAAAATCACTTGACCTGTAGTATCAATTAAGCACTTCAAAATAACTTGTCCTTCAATCTCAGCTTTTTTTGCAAATTCAGGGTATTCTGGTTCCACATAGTATTCCATTAAGAGCTTTGGTTTAATTTCCACTTTCAGGAATTCATAAACGTCTTTAAACGCTCTTGTAAGTTTTGGCAAAATGATTATGTCACCCAGTTGGATTTTCTTACATCTAAATATCTTTTTTGCGATTGCTAAGGTATCTTCTACGATTTCTTTGATTTCTACCATACCTATTTCTTCTTTTTTATACCCTAAAATTTCACCATTTCCCCGGTCTTTTATTGGTTCACCTTGGCGTACTGTCCTCAGAATCATCCCTGTAGCAAGATTGACTTCACTATTCAATTTAATGTAAATATCATCTTTGTCTATTTTTGCAATCTTCCCTGTTGATACAATAATTATCTTAGATAGTATATCTGCATAATCCTGTATTCTATTAGTTAACTCATCTTTGTTTACTTCTGCTCTTAAAGCCCTATTAAAAACCATCTCATCTTTTACAGATAGGAGTTTGATATAAAGAACGTACTTTTCAGAACTAACTTTTAAAATGCTACCAGCAATTACATCTTCTACATTTAAGAGCTTCCCTACTTTTATTGCACATTCCTCTTCAATACATCCTTTTAATTGGTCTTTTTGTTCGGTGAGAATCTTGCCCATCTCTTCTCTTTTTAGAACTACTACTTTACCTGTCTTTCCAAGTTCTTCTCGTAAATGTCTGGATAGAGTTATTGCTTTGCTCACAGAAGTTTTCTCTGGTTTTAGGTCTAAAACAGCAATCATTGGAAGTTCAGTACATTCAGCGTTAAATGAGAGCAAAAGACAAATCAGCATTCCCTTTAGAGTCAAGGATTTCTTCATAAATCTGTGTAATCTGTTGCAGACTCGTATGAGTGGCGGTTACTTCCTTCTATATTTCTTTTCAAACTTCTCTACTCTACCTGCGGTGTCAACGAGTCTGCTCTTGCCTGTGAAAAACGGATGGCACTTTGAGCAAATTTCTACACGAATATCTTTCTTAGTAGCTCTTGTATGCACAATATTCCCGCAGGTACAAGTTATCGTCGTATCATAATACTGTGGATGGATGTTTTTTTTCATATTCCCCCCTTTTCCAATCTATATCAAATTTTACACGGTTAATTGGACTAAGTTTATCAATTATAAGAACACCGTTAAGGTGGTCTATCTCATGCTGAAATACCTTTGCCAAAAGATCGGATGCTTCTATAATCTTTTTTTCTCCTTCGGTATTAAATCCACGCACTATAACAAAGTTTGGTCGTTCTATCGGAATCTCAACTCCTGGGAGAGAAAGACAACCCTCTTCTATTGTGTCTTTGCCTTTATATTCCACAATCTCTGGATTTATAAGTTCCATAGGTGCAGCATTTACATTTACAACTACTATTCGCTCAAGTACACCAATTTGAGGAGCTGCAAGTCCAACAGCAACTTGCTCTTCTATTACCTTTTTCATAATTCTTGTTATGTAATCAAGTCTCTCCGAGTCAAAATCCTCTACAGGTTTTGATTTGTCTCTCAGCACTGGGGCAGGATATATCCTTAACTCATTCATTTCTTTTCTGTGGAATTCTGTGACTTTACTTTTATATGAACTTCATTTAGCTGTGCATCATCAACTTCAGACGGTATTCCTTCAAGTAATCCAACTCCTGTCAAAGTTTTTGGAAAAGCTATCACATCCTGGATGCTCTTTTTATTTAATATGGTCATTGCGAGTCTGTCAAGTCCTAACGCAATTCCTCCATGCGGAGGTGCTCCATATTCCAATGCCTCAAGAAGACAACCAAAGTTCCTTTCCCTTTGCTCTTCATTGAATCCTATAATCTTCATAATCTTTTCCTGCAAGTCTCTGTTGTGAACTCTTATACTTCCACTGCCAAGCTCTACACCATTAAGCACAAGGTCATAAAGCTTGCCAATAACAGACTCAGGTTTGTCTTCCAGTTGTTTTGGGTTCTTTGGCATAACAAAAGTATGATGTGAGGGAACTATTTCTCCGGTAGTCTCATCACGTTCAAACATTGGGAAATCTATAATCCAGATAAATCTATATTCCTTTCTCTGCGGAAGGTATTTTTCTATAAGCCAGTTTCTTACTCCCCCAAGTGCAAGTGACGCACGATTTTCATTGCCTGCTACGAATAGTAGGGAACAGGCATCTTTGTCCTCTACCTCAAGTTCTTTAAGAAGTTCAGCACTAAAGAACTTGCAAATTGGACCTGAAAAGCTCCCTTCTTTGTATTTTAACCACGAGAGTCTCAATCCATATCCTTTAACTACATTGTCAAGTTCTTCAAGTTCTTTCCTTGACAAGTCTCCTTTCCATTTTACACATTTTATCGCTTCTGCTTCCTTGAATACCTTGAATTCACTCTTTTTAGCAATTTGAGAAACATCACTTAAAAAAAGTTCATATCTAATATCTGGCTTCTCGGTGCCGTACTTCTCAAGTGCTTCATTATATTGCATTCTCTTAAATGGGATAACCAGTTCCATACCAAGAAGATTCGCAAAAATGTGTTTCATAAGTCCTTCAACAAGTTCAAATATACTCTCTTCATCTATAAAAGCAAGTTCAAGGTCAAGCTGTGTATGTTCAGGTTGCCTATCCTTTCGTTGGTCCTCGTCCCTCAAACATCTGGCAAACTGATAATATCTATCAAATCCTGCTATCATAAGAAGTTGCTTGTAAATCTGCGGTGATTGAACAAGTGAGTAGAACTTCCCTGGGTGAAGTCTTGATGGGACAAGAAAATCTCGAGCTCCTTCAGGAGTGCTCCTTCCAAGAATTGGAGTTTCTATATTCACGAAACTTCGGCTATGCAAGTATTCTCTTATTGCCTGATATAGCTCACTCTTGAATATTAACGCTTCTTGCATCGGGTGCCTCCGCAAGTCAAGATATCTATATTTTAGTCGTAATTCCTCTTTTGCACGTGCTTCGTCGGTTATCACAAATGGAGGTATCTCTGAACGAGAAATAACTTCAATTTCATTTGCTTCCACATCTACTTCACCTGTTGGCAAATCAGGATTCTCCATCCCTTTGGGTCTTGCTAAAACTTTCCCGTTAACACCAATAATCCACTCATGCCCGAGTTCTCTAATTTTATTAAGTAGTTTATCATCTTTCACAAGTATCTGAGTTATTCCGTATCTATCGCGTAAATTTATGAATCCAACTTTCCCATGGTGCCGTATTGAATCTACCCATCCCGCAAGTCTAACCTCGGCACCTACATCAGCTTTTCTGATCTCTCCACAACTATGAGTCCGATATTTCATTGTTTAAACAAAAGTTCATTCCCTATAGGAAAGAACTCATCGGTTGCTTCTTTTAAGTCAATTGCTGTATTTTGAGGAAATCCATAGACCTCTACTCTTGGTCCTTTGACCTTTA